>JASFVS010000303.1:0-4023 GCA_050049715.1 Phycisphaerales bacterium | reverse complement strand
TCGCTTAATAACGACTCATCCCCCAGAATGTACCCGGCGAGTTACAATTGTGACAATATCATTTCAGTCTTAGCCACAGATCACTACGATAATATGTCAAGCTTTTCCAATTACGGCTCTTCCTCGGTCGACCTCGGAGCACCAGGAAGTAGTATTTTAAGCTGCGGTATCGGCGGATATACCTATAAAGATGGCACATCGATGGCAACACCACACGTGGCGGGAGCGTGTGCACTTGTTCTATCTATTAACTCTTCCCTGGATTACGATGATGTCAAAGAAATTATTTTGGACAACACAGACTCGAAAAGTTCATTATCAGGTAAATGCGTGACTGAAGGACGACTTAACTTATACAATTCGGTAAATAATATCCCTCCAAATGAACCACCAGATGCAAATGCTTACATTGTAGCGTATAACAGCCTTGGTGAAGGAGTTGCTTGGTTCGATGAACTTGGCAATCTTTGTCTTTCAGGCACTTTAACGGAACAATCATCATGTACGCTAACCGGATATAGTGGACTAAAAATACGAAACACAAGCAACAATGTTATTGCAATAATTAACGCCAGCAACGGCAACATGTATATCAGTGGAAAATGCTATAAAAATCAAGGCTTCTTAAGTCCCTCAAATAGTAAATTTACAGTTAAAAATGACAATGGAGACGTTATCGCCTACATTAACAATTCAGGTAATTTATATCTCAAAGGTTGGGTATACGAATTATAAACTTTCTCTTTTTATTGACTGATTATAAACCTTTAATACAATAGCTGGTTGGACAATAAGGAATATCTAACAGGTTATAAGAGAAAGTTAAATCAGCTTAACGTATGCACAAGAAACTCTTTGGAGAATTAACCGAATCGCAGAAGCAGGCTGTTTTTCACATAGAAGGTCCTTTGCTTGTTCTTGCAGGACCCGGCAGCGGTAAAACCCGTGTTATTACATATCGCATCGCAGCACTTATCGATTCGGGCATCCGGCCATACAACATTTGCGCAATAACATTCACAAATAAGGCCGCCGAAGAAATGCGTCAAAGAGCCTTTACTCTTGGTGCTTCTGCCGGCGCGCATATCAGCACATTTCACTCACTATGTGTCAGAATCCTTCGCCGATACGCCGACAGAGCGGGAATACATCCTAACTTCAGCATATATGATGAGGCCGACCAGACCAGATGTATCAAACAGGCCATCAAAGACTGCGAACTTGATTCGGCCAATTTTTCGCCGACCCGAATGCTCGGTGCGATTTCCACTTTAAAGAACAAGCTTATAGACGCCGAATCTTTCAGAAGCAGCGCCGAAGACTTTTTCTCCGACAAATTAGCCGACATATATCTAAACTATCAAAATCTACTGAGCGAACGAAACGGCCTGGATTTCGACGACTTACTTATGAAAACAGCCTTCATACTGCAGGATTGTCACGACGTCTGCCGCGAGCTTAACGAGCGCTTTAAATTCCTGCTAATCGACGAATATCAGGACACCAATCACGCACAATACAGAATCGCAAAAGCCCTCGCTTCACATCACAATAACATTTGTGCAACCGGCGACCCGGACCAGTCCATTTATCGCTGGCGTGGGGCTGACATTCGTAATATCCTCGCCTTCGAGAAGGATTGGCCCAGCGCCAAAATTGTAAAACTCGAAGAGAACTTTCGCAGCACTCCGAACATCCTTGCGATGGCTGATAATTTGATTGCGTTCAATCAAAATCGAAAAGAAAAAAAGCTTGTCCCGACAAAACCACCTGCCGGTGACGTCGAAGTCGGTGTCTTTGAGGACGAGGCCGAAGAGGCTCTGGCCGTTATCCAAAAAATAAAAGAGTTGACAAAAAAAGAAAATATTCACCTTAGAGATACGGCCGTATTTTATCGTGTTAACGCCATGAGTCGCATTCTCGAGGAGATATTCGTAAAAAACAGGATACCATATCAGGTTGTCCGCGGAGTGGAATTCTATCGAAGAAAAGAAATCCGGGATTTGCTCGCTTATTTGAAAATCCTCGTAAATCCCACCGATGAAATCGCCTTATTGCGCATCATTAATACACCCGCCCGCGGTATCGGTAAAGTCACAATAAACAAAATCAGTTCATACGCCGCCGAGAAAAAAATCAGCTTTTACGAAGCGTTGAAGAAAGCCGAACACATAGAATCCCTCTCCAAAGCCGTAAAAGCAAAACTCAAAGTCTTCGTCAATATGATTGAACAGTTCAAAAAAGACACTACTGGCCAAATCGCACCACTTGTCGAGCGTGTCTTCAACGAATCCGGATTAGCTAAATATCTTAACTCAGCAGGCCCGGATGGCCAAAATGCACTGGAAAATGTAAATGAGCTGATAAATGCCATCGCTGACTACGACAAACAAGCCGAAGAACCCTCACTTATTGATTATCTCCAGCAGATTTCCCTCTTTAGTGACACAGATGCTTACGACAACACGAGTGACCGTGTTGCATTGATGACCCTTCACGCCGCAAAAGGTCTCGAATTTGAAAACGTCTTTATCGTCGGCGTCGAAGACGGCATACTACCCCACGAAAGAAGCAACGCAAGTGTAAACAAAGATGAGATGGAGGAGGAACGCAGGCTCTTTTTCGTCGGTATAACGCGCGCCAAAACCGGCTTATATATCAGTTACGCACGATACCGAACGGTGCGGGGCCAAATGCTGCGGACAATACCTTCGCAGTTTATTTTCGAGCTCGGCCACGAAATAACCGAACAAACCCACGAAGATGATTATGACAATGAAGATAAACAGGAGAGCCGCACTGTATCTGATTTTGACACGGGCCAGTTGGTCCGGCATAAAACCTTCGGGCTTGGCAGAGTCAAAGAATATATAGATATGGGCCCAAACAGTGTCATCGTAGTTAAGTTTAACACGGGGCAAACAAAAACATTAATGGTAAAATTCGCCGGCCTCATAAAAGAAGATATTTAAACTTTAACACTCGCACAACGCTTAATGCCTTTGCACCTAACCAGCCCGAAAATCAATTGCATATCAACCCGCACACGCTATAATCTAACGGCAGATTAAAACTATACAATAAAAATTATCGAAGGAAAACATTCGTGCCGAAACAAGGAATTAAACTCCACTACAAAAACGTTATGGCCGATGTCGTAGGTGATGAGCATGGTATCACTAAGCAGCAGTGGGCTGACCTGGCCGAGAAAACCGAAAAGCTTATTCCAATAATCAAAGATGAAATAATAGGCAATAAAAGACAATCTAATATCACAAACACCAGGTACGGCTTACTCCCGACAAATGATGACATCGCCGGCAAAGTCAAAAAATGCGTCAACGAACTAAAGGAACGATGCGAAAATCTCGTCGTCCTCGGTATCGGCGGTTCCGCTCTCGGCAACATTGCACTCCAGACGGCGCTGAATCCGTTTATGTACAATCTCGACGACAAGCAGCGCCGTGGCCCGCGTCTATTTGTCTTTGACAACGTTGACCCTTCACACTTAGCATCTTTCCTGGACTGGATGGGCGACAAACTCGACAGGACAATCTTCAACGTAATTAGTAAGTCCGGCCGAACCTCCGAGACCGCTGCGCAATTTATGATTATACGTCAATTACTCCTCGACAGACTCGGCCCCGATGGTCTGCGGGAGCAGGTAGTCGCCACTACAGATGCCAACAAAGGAACCCTTCGCAAGATTGCCGATGATGCAAATTTGCGATGCCTTGAAGTACCTGAAGATGCCGGAGGCAGATTCAGCGTCTTAAGCGCCGTTGGTCTTTTCAGCGCTGCTATGTGCGGAATCGATATCGACTCACTTCTTGAAGGTGCTCGCGACATGGATACCAGGGTAAAATGCGAGGACTTCCATAAAAACCCCGCTGCAATTAACGCGGCAATAAATTATCACTACTACAATAACGGTAAAAAAATATCGGTAATTATGCCATACAGTTATGCCCTGAAGGACTTAGCCGACTGGTACAGACAGCTCTGGGCCGAGAGCCTTGGAAA
>JASFVS010000051.1:0-12625 GCA_050049715.1 Phycisphaerales bacterium | reverse complement strand
GGACGAAAGAGAGAAGTGGATAGTAGAAAGTTGAGAGTTGAAGAAAACGGATAGAGAGAGGAAGAAAGATATTTAATATTTTCGAATTGCGATTTGCGATTGGTAATGGATGAATCATAATGAATTCAAGACATCAGACTGAGGATTTCAGGTTTTTGGGCATGTCCAGCACCATTCGGTGCGGGACGATTCGTGCGGTTCTCCGCGTCGGTCATATGACCGATTGATGGGTATTATACCATATTTTGACTCTAAAATCAATTGAAATCGAAATTAATGTCCATGAGATAAGCATTTCTACCCCCCTGTTGCGAGTCATGAGTGTAGCCCCTTGGGGGTAAAGTACAAGGAAAATCAAAAGTCAAAATAAAACGGTCCTAATTGCAAAAATTATTGCAACCATCCTTTCCATGAAAAGGCTCTGATTTTATTTTCCATCGCTAATGTCCGGTATAGCTTCTTTAACTGTTGATTCAGACAGGGGGGGTAATACGAAGGGAAGCACTTTTTGCTTGGGCTTTTTCTTTGGTGCCTTCCAGAATAGTTCCAGTTCAACAACACAATACCCCTTTGCTTGAATCTCGTTCGTACCTTTCTCAATTGCTTTGTCAATTTCATCCTTGTTACGCTCACGAATTAATAACACCTTTCCAGATTGGTTTTCGTTTAAAAGTTTAGGGCATGCTTCTAAACCGCGCCAATCTCTTAGATCCATAGCTACACAGAGTGGATGCCCCCTCAGTCCCCGCAAATAGAGTACCGGGTAGCCATGATAGTAACCTTCGAAGCCTTTCTCCATTCCTTTTTCTCTCCATGCAGGTTTGTATTCACTTTCTTCAAAAAGATGCAAAACATCAGGCCCAATTCCTCTTAGAATAATCAAACCCTGTTCTGCGCTGCAACCTGTACTATTCAGCCACGCAACTGCTTTTTGGACTTCCTTTGATGCTTTCTTCCTCGCTTCGTCATCATGTATTAATTTAATGCCAACATCTTTTTCTACGTCGTTCTCTTGGTCTTTGTAGTCAATCAGTGATCTAACAGTCCATGAGTTTGCGTTATGGCCGACTTTATTTCCAAAACTATCCCCCTTCCTAACGGTATCAGTATTAGACCTGTCCAGAAACAATTCCTTTGGCATATGCCAATTTGTTTTCATCGATGCGTCATCAGATTCTTCGACATAGCCTTTCTTAACACAATAATCTACGAACGGAACACTTTCTTTCAGCCCTTTTTGAAATCCATCACCATAGTTTCTCCAAACTTCTTCCTCTATTTGCGATTCCGCAATTTTTTGAGCTTCCTGCTGCTTATGCATATCTCTGCAATTCTTTACCCACTCCTCAAGCGTCTGATATCCTTTATGGAAATCAATAAGATCCTCTGGTGCTACTTTTCCCTCCATTTTCTTAATTTGTTTCATTGCGTTCTCAAATTCCCCACTAAGAAAATCGATTGCTCTTATAACGGGCTTCTCATCCGAACTCAGCGCAAAGATACCCAGATAGAAAAAAGAAAGGGCCATCTCATATCCTCCCAGACCCATACCCCAGGAATGTCCGCCACCAATTCCTCTCAACGGGTCCGGTCTCCCTTCAGGTACATAGTTCACAAACAATCTGAGATATTCACTATGGCCTTCATGCGGAACCTGATGCTCTAAATAGAACGAGGCCAATTCTTCGAAGTCTATTTTAAGGTCTCTTTCCAATGGATCGGATCTCAAATTCATGACATCTTCATACACCACTCCTTCATCATTCAGGTATCGGGAAATCATTTTCCCCAATAAAATTAGATGTTGACAGGCAAGTTCCTTTTGTTTGAAGCAGATACCCTCGTCTCCAAAGGCAATTTCCTTCGCAGCCGAACAGAGCGAACTTACAAGCTCACCATCTTTCTTTTTGTCGGCTATTAAAAGCCATCTTGTTGCTCCCTCATGAAGTACAATTCGCATCTTTGTCTGATCTTTTTCGTTAACCTCTGCACAGTGTTCCTCAAATAAACCATTCGCCCACCCATAAAAGCCTCCAAAACGTGCTCGCCTATCCCATAATGCAGAATTCTTATCAATATCACATGTTTCATACTCCCCATACATTGTTGGTGTTAGCCATGTTATAAGTTTTAGTGTTCTCCAGTCACCATTATGAAGCATTTGTGTTACTTGATTATTTAGCGAGTCGATAAGCATTTCCGTAAAGCTATTCGCCTTGTCGCGATGCTTTAATTCCTTACCATCCAAGAGAATTTGTCTTAGGCTTCGCCTATACAAATCGATCAAATCCCAACACTCATCGAGTATGTCATTTGCTTTTCTCACTACCTCATCTTTACGTGCTTTCTCAACAGCTTCAATCACCCAAACCAGTGAATCGAGATATGAATACATCTGACTTGTATCATTATCACGGATAGCTATTCTCAGAGCGTTTTCTAATTTGCTAAAATGTTCTTTCCAGAATCTTTTGCGCATCTCCTGAATTTTGTCTCTGTGAAAACGACAGCCTTTTTTGGCTATTTGCTTTATCCTGCAAATAGTTTCATCAACCCCTGCACCTTGAGAATATTGTATAGTCCCCAATCTAGCAGTGTCTTTTTGGAATTTGTGTGGGTATAAAAATAATTCAGACCCATTATTTTTCAGCACATTATCAATTTCTCTCAGTGCTTCAAAATTATAATCTATAGCACCCTTGTGGATATTGATCTTAAAGCCCATATAAATATCTTCCTGATTATTGCCATCATTCCAAAAGCTACTAAAATATTGAGAAGTTGGTTTTATCGCTTTGAAATCTTGCTGGCACCAGTTATTTAAAATTTCTGAATATTTTGTCATCCAAAGGGTTAAATAATGCTTTCCGACTAATGCATAAGACATTTTTCTGGCCGCATAGTTTGTAGCTGCCTGCACAGCTTTAGTTGATTCTGCACACCTTATTGTTTCACGGATAATAAATGCGATTCCAGTTATGCATGAAAGTGTAGCCCCTAAAGAAATACCTGCACAACACCCGATTACCTCAAATGGTATTATCTTACTCTTTACAATAACACTACTTAAGATGGTTACCAGCATTGTTATTAATGTCAAGCAGCAATAAAGTTCCATTCTGCAAACTTCATTAAAATACTCACCTGCAAATTTTACGGATTCACTAAAGCTCCTGGCAAGGTTTGTGATTGTAACGGCCAGGACAAAAATAGGTACAATGACCCAAATCATAACGTCCAGCCACTTTTCTACTCCAAAGTCTTCAACCGCCAAACTTCTAAAGTATCCTGCTACTCCGAAGACAACTATAAAAAGCAAGTACCAGAACACACTCGGCCTGAACCATCTTATTTCTGTGGAGAAAAATTTACTTCCTTCAGGCAGTTTTGTTGCGTCCTTGTACTTACCCGCTAGTTGCGCTAGTTCGCGCAATGCATCAGTTGTTTGTGAGTCTTTTTCGATTGCCTTACTAAGCCACATGTTCCTCCTTTCGCAGTTGAGCAGTGTGGCAAACCCAGCATTTTTTTAAGAGAAATCCGCAGTTGTTTATCGCGCCTTTAGAAGAAGAATAACAGAGGAAAATTAAAAGTTAAAGTGAAAAATGTAAAACCACAATGTAAAGTTCAAAAAGTTATATTTCTGCCGGAGGCCAGCATGAGGTGCGTACAGTGTTACGTAGTTTCGTAGAACGGAGTAAATAAAACAGTACCGAACCGAAGGCAGAAACTAAGTTGATTAGAGAATTAGCGAATTAGAGAATTGGTGGGGCAAGCCAAATTCAATTTATTATTTTTGCGGAATAAAGGACGCAAGAATTTCTACTTTTCACCGAGGGCTTCAAGGTCTGTGGGGTCCTTTTGTGGGAGTTTAATAACTCGAGCAGTTCTTTGAAGTCTTTTTGTATCTCCATATATCTGTGCCCTCAAAGAATCTACAGCGGCAAGACGCTCTTCGGCCGGCCTGCTGAGCCAGTATTGAAGGTTCTGTTCGACCTCGGAAAAATCATCCAAGCGATGTTTATCCACTTTTTTCCTAATCATCAGGATATATTATACATTATTAATCTTTTGCATAAAAGAAAAAAGCTACGCGCCGGCCGGGGGCAGAAATGCAGAATAAGAAATTGGTGGGGCAAGCCGCCACCCTACAAGAGAAGTGAAAAGTTAAAAGTAAAAAGGCAATCCGTCTAAAGCCGGATCTACGCTGCGCTCCGAAATTAAGGAATCAAAAATCAAAAAGGTTTTGGATACTTGATACTCGATACTGGATTCCTGTTTTCACAGGAATGACTTTTAGAATTACGAATTTCGAATCAGGCGGTTATCGGGGTACAAGTCGCGAACAGCCCCTACTATACTCGACATAACATTTTGTTACTCATTTTTTTACCACTCCCTTACGGTCGCGGCTCTGTTTTGTATTTTTAATGGAATTGGTGTGCGGGAGGTGTAATTTCTGAAATATTATTGACAAAACCGGTGGTAATTGGTGTAACATAATAGATTGCCGGACAGAATGGATACGCGATTATGAAAATTCGGAGTTCAAAATGAAAAGGAAAATTTTACTTTCGGCATTATTACTGATTGCAGTTTTTGTTATCATTGGCTGCAAGAGCGAGATGAGGGAGGTCGAAGCGCCTTACGACAGTCGTTTATTGCCGGGTGAGCCCGCCTTGCGGAAAATAACCAATTCTTATGAAGTCCCGGACTTTACAATGGCCTGTTTCGATTTGACCGACCTGCGCAAGGCGATAACAAACAGTCAGGACTATTTGCGGAAGCCTTCGAGCCAGGGATTCTTCCCCTGTCGATATAGTTCGAACGATCAGGCCGGCGGTGGCGAGATTACCCACAGCCAGGCTCTCAACAGCCTGAATGCGTTCGCGGCTTTGCTGGATAGAGGTTTGACGGGTAAGCAGCTGGATGAGGCTGTTCGGGCGAAGTTCGATGTGTATATGTCGGTCGGTTGCGACGGCATAGGGACGGTGCTGTTTACGGGTTACTATACGCCGATATTCGATGGTTCCTTGTCCCAAAAAGGACATTACAATTATCCGTTGTACAGGACGCCCGATGACCTTGTAAAAGATGCAACGGGAGAAATTCTGGGGCGGCGGAGCCGGAACGGGAATATAAGGCCGTATCCGCCAAGGTCTATGATTGAGGATTTGGATATGCTGGAGGGTATGGAGCTGGTGTGGCTCAGCGACCCGTTCGAGGCGTACATTGCTCATGTGCAGGGCTCGGCCAAGATTAGGCTTCCCGATGGAAAGGTGATTACCGTCGGCTATGACGCCAGCAACGGACATGAATATCGAAGCGTCGCTAAAGAGCTTGTCAGGGACGGCAGAATAAGTCCCGAGCAGGTGAATCTATCTGCGATGATTGCTTTCTTTAAGAGGAATAAGGATTTGGTTGACGTGTATGTCCGGCGGAATCCGCGGTTTGTTTTCTTTAAGAAGGAGATGGGGGAACCTCGCGGCAGTCTTAATGAGCCGGTAATACCGTACAGGAGTATCGCCACTGATAAGTCTATTTTTCCGCGTGGTTGTTTAGCGTTCATCTCAACTTATTTACCAAAGGTGAAAGACTCTACGGGGAGCCTCGGAACCACAAGCACGATTGCTAACCAGCTCTACAGCGGCTTTGCCCTGGACCAGGATACGGGCGGGGCGATACGTGCGGCCGGCCGCTGTGATGTTTATATGGGACAGGGCGAGATGGCCGGTGAGCTGGCGGGGCAAACGTATCAGGAAGGCCGGCTGTATTACCTGTTTTTGAAGTAAACTCTCGCAGTCGGCAAGTACGGTTTTTCCAGGGTGGATTTTATACTCTCGTTTTCCAGACTATAGAAATGGGCATTGCGCTTTATCAGCATTTGAGCGTGACAGGAATATTCTTGACTGTTGACTCTGGGAATGTATAATTAGAGTTGAGCCGGTAATTTTCTTCAGAGAATCAAAAAGGAGAAAGGGTGCAGGATTCACTTTTTTTTGGTCATTAATTCCTGCCTGCGGTGTTATTTGATGATGAGCAACGTGCTGATTGTAGATGGAGGAAAAATGAGGTACAGAACCGCTATTTTTGTCGTTTCGATGATTGTGCTGCAATTATGCAGCGATCTTTGTGCTTCGCCGGTCACGGAGCAGGATGCGGTAATGGTAGTGACCGGCTGGCTCAAGGCCGATTCAGAGCCGATGGATGCTGCGCTGGGTCAAGAAGTATCAAAAGTTGAAGCCTTTACCGATAACAATGGGGAGCCTGTTTATTATGTCGTTTATCTGGAGCCGTCGGGTTTTGTAATAGTCTCGGCGGATGATTTGGTTGAGCCGATTATTGGTTTTGTTGAAGATGGCGTATATGACCCATCGAACGAGAACCCGCTTGGCGCGTTGGTGACAAGTGACCTTAACGGCCGAATCAAGGCGATTCGTAATAATGTCAGGCTGTTGTCGGCGGGCATAGAAGCTACGGCTGCGAAGACCCAAAAGAAGTGGAGCTTCCTCAAGGGCCTTGCCGGCAGTTCAGGTGATGAGGCTCGCCTGATGGGACTAAATTTCATCTCCGATGTTCGAGTTGAGCCTCTTGTGCAAACAAAATGGAACCAGGATTATGTTTATGGTGTTTCGTCAGGTTCGACTCGTCTGTGCTATAACTATTACACGCCGAACAACTATTACTGCGGGTGTGTTGCTACAGCAATGGCCCAGTTGATGTTTTACCATCGATACCCCACAGAAGGGATTGGCGTTAATGAATTTGACATTACGGTTGACGATGAACCAGAGCAGGCATTCACACGGGGTGGTGACGGTGATGGCGGGCCGTATAGTTGGAACGATATGGTGTTGGACCCCAATTACGACACGCCCGATGCACAGCGCAGAGCAATCGGGGCACTTTGCTATGACGCCGGTGTTTCTGCTCATATAAGCTACGGTGACAGTGGTTCCAGTGCAGAAGTTTTTCTTGCGAAGGAAGCGTTGCTCAATACCTTCTCTTACAGTAATGCCATTTATGGATATGGCGGAGGGCCTAATTTAGGCCTGGGACTAATCGGGATGATAAATCCTAATCTTGATGCGGAGAGACCTGTTATTCTTACTACCCAGCAGGATTCAGGGAGTAGCCACGCTGTAATATGTGATGGTTATGGCTACAATACATCAACTATGTATCATCATATTAATGTGGGCTGGGGAGGTTCTTATGATGCCTGGTACAACTTGCCTGGTGTAGAACTAAAAAGCAACTATGAATACAACTCGGTGGATAAATGCGTATATAATATTTTCACTGCCGGGACCGGTGAAATCATCAGTGGGCGTGTTACCGACTCAGCCGGCAATCCGCTCGATAATTGCGTTGTTACTGCGCAACAGATAAATGGCGCGACGTTTACCGTTACAACCAATGCTAAAGGTATATATGCTTTAGTCGGTGTTGCTTCCGACTCAACGTACACAATCAGCGTGACCAAACCGGGCTATAACTTTGCTAACAGGACTATTAGCACTTCTAAGTCCGAAGACCGACAGGCATTTTCAGGGAACAGATGGGCTGTTGATTTTCCATATTCCCTACCGGGTAGTGTTATATATGTTGACGTGGATGCCGCACCAGGAGCGAACGACGGTTCGAGCTGGGCCAGTGCTTTTGCTGATCTTCAGGATGCTTTGGAAGTTGCCGCAATTTATCCTGATGATGTCAATGAAATATGGGTAGCCGGGGGAATTTACAGGCCGGATAGGAATACGGGCTTTCGTTCATTCAGTTTTCAACTCGTTAATGGTATTGGTGTATATGGTGGTTTTGCCGGTAATGAAACCGGGCGGCAGCAGAGAAATACACTAATAAATGAGACAATACTCAGCGGTGATATAAATGGTGATGATGGAATGAACTTTACCGGCAGAGATGAGAACAGCTTTCATGTTATAACCGGCAATGGGACCGATAGCACTGCAATTATTGACGGCTTTACAATTGTTGGTGGTAATGCAAATGGAAGCTATATGGAGGGATATGGGGCGGGTATTTATATTTACAAGGGCAGTCCGACCGTCAATGATTGTAAATTCATCGATAATAATGCAGATGACGGCGGCGCCGGAATGTACAATGGTTATTGCGAACCGATAGTGACTAACTGCACATTCATCATGAATGAGGCTAAATGGGGCGGAGGGATGTATAACGGATATAACAGTAATCCAACCCTGACTAACTGCACGTTCGGTGGGAATTCAGCAACTAATGGCGGCGGCGTGTTCAATTATGAAAATAGTCGCCCGACTCTGGTGAACTGCACATTTCGCGGGAATTCAGCACATGATGGCGGTGGGATGTATAGTGATGAAAATAGCAGCTCGATTCTGGAGAACTGCACGTTTAGCGGGAATTCAGCGTCAATTGGCGGTGGGATGGCAAATTATGACAACAGCAGCCCGACTCTTGAGAACTGCATCTTCGATGAGAATTCAGCAACATGGGGCGGCGGGATGATAAATGGGGAAAACAGTCCTTTGTTAATTAACTGCACGTTCAGTGAAAATTCGGCTGCGTGGGGTGGTGGGATGTATAACGGATATAACAACAATACAACTCTAACTAACTGTGCGTTCAATGAAAATTCCGGAGATAGCGGCGGCGGGATGTACAACTGTGAAAACAGCATGAACCTTGCCGGCTGTACCTTCAGCGGAAATTTTGCCGAGTACGGTGGCGGAATTAATTGCGAATACGATGCCAACCTAACTCTAGAAAACTGCATCTTCAGCGGTAATGAAGCCGAATACGGAGGCGGAGTGTTTTGTGATAGTAATTCGACATCTGTATTGACCAACTGCAGCATAGTAGATAACCAGGTTACTTCATCAGGCGGCGGGTTTTACAACAGTGACGACAGCAGCACGACTCTAACCAACTGCATCGTATGGAATAACGCTTTGGAGCAGATAGTGAATGACGCGGGTGGAAACGCAGTCGTTACGTACAGCAATGTTCAGGGTGGCTGGTCGGGCCAGGGAAATATCGATAACGACCCGCTCTTTGCGGATCCGTCTAACGGCGATTATCATTTGAAGTCGCGGGGCGGCCGATGGGACCCAGTCAGCCAGACCTGGGTTCGGGATGGCGTAACGAGTCCATGCGTTGACGCAGGGGATCCGACGATCACTTCATTTAGTTTAGAGCCGGTACCCAACGGCGGCAGGATTAATATGGGGGCTTATGGCGGCACCGCAGAGGCGAGTAAAAGACCATAAGCTTAGTATTATTGAAAGTTTCTAAAGTGAGTTTTCAGTACTGATAAGTTACAGCCGCGTTGATTTTTTCATGAATCCATCCTCAAACCGCCGAAAATATATAAAAATAAGTAGGAAATGGGGGAATTGTCCGGGTTGATGTGAACGTGGGTTTTATATTGTAATTTTAGTATCTTTAAGATACGTATTTAACAAAGGGCGGTAATTTTATATAAGGGGGTAAGCACTATGTCATTGCTTGTAGAGAAAGTTATTAATAATCTTTCCGAGAGAAATCTGCTTCCGGAGTTTCCTGAGGGATTCAATTTTCCGCTTCCCGCGATAAACAAGGTCGAGCTGTATCTGTCCTTTTACGGCAACGACCGCTGCGCGCACTGCATTACAAATTCGGGCCCGGACAGAAAAGAGATTTTGAGTCCCGACGATACCCGGCGTGTTATCGAGAATGTAGCGAACTATTCCATCATTACCCGCCTGGGTAGTATTTTCGGGGGCGGGAGTTTCAGATTTGGCCGGCCTGACAGATGCAGAGAACTGGACGAGCTTCAAGAGCCGCCGGACGGAATGACGGAAGAATCGATACAGGAATATGTCGACTGTCTTGCGGGCAGGGGATATACTTCCGAATGGGTAAAGGGGGATGTTGCGGTCAAGCTTAATTTCGGACGTCCATCGGTGCGCATCAGCGGCGGCGAGTTCTATACGTGGCCCCATGTTGTAGATGGAAAAAAAGTACCCGAAGATGAGCGTCTTAATTATCAAAAGAAGCTCCTGGATGACATACGCGCTCTGCTGCCTGAGTATGATATATTTATCCTTACTAACGGGCGGTTTGCTGAAGATGATGATAAGGCCAAATGTGTGATGAGTCACTGGGCCGGTGGAGAGGCTTCCGACGGAGGACGGACCCGTATATGTGTATCGGTCGATATTTTCCACAGTCCGCCTAAAGGAAGTACGCTGGAACAGATGCTGGAAAGAATATGGGTTACCAGCAGGGGTGCGGGCCTTGGGGCGCCGTTCCTTTATGGAGTGACCAACCACCAGGTAGCGCTCGTGGGGCGGGCGATGGAAACGTTCGGGAATTGTGACAGATGTAACCCGGAATTCGAAAATGTATCGGGCAGCTGCTTCAATCCGGCGAAAAATATTATACTCGACCCTGTTGACCTTACCGTTATGAACGGCTGCAGAGAGTTAAAGGGATTCGTCTGTGAAACCGAAAAGGGCACGCTGTTCGTCAATAATATAATAGTTCTACCGTCGGGCCGGCTGGCTTACTGTTGTGTGTGTGTGGGTGATTTGGGTGACTTCTTAAATAATCCCGAAGAATGTATGAGAAATTACATGAAAGACCCCGTGGCAGTAATGCTCAGGCAAAAGCAGACGGCGGCCAACCTGCTCAATACAGCCGCCCAAATGGACCCGACAATTAAATTGTTCAAAGAGGGCGAGAACGCCGCGGTGACAGGCTCGACATGCTACCAGCTCCTGAGTGGAAGGAGAATAAGTGAACCGAGCTTTAGGCGCGGGACACAAGAGGCAAGGCGCAGGACCAAAGACTTTAGGCGCAAGACCAAAGACCTTAGACGCAAGCTAAAGCGCTCAAGACACAGGACCTGAGACCAAATGGTTTTGGCTATTTCTTCATAGACCATTTGCAGGCTACATACGGGAAGAGGAAGAACGTAAATGTAAAAATCTTCAGGAGCATCATGCCGCCATAGTTGATAGCCGCGAACTGTTGTTCTGTTATGTTGCATATCGACGAATGTATTCGGTATATCAGATTGGGCGCCAGTATGTAAAATAAAAACCATATCAGCAGCACTATCAAATTAAGGAAAAAACATCGAATTGTAATTTTGGCAACTGTCTCCATAACCTTACCTTTCACTTTGAGGTTTTAATAAACTCAGAGTTTGTAATTTGTTTATTGTCGCTTCCCGGAATACTATTTCGCTTTTTTATCGGCACTATAATATTACCATCGGTTTTGAACGGCCACATTCGGCAGGATTTTTCATGTATTGTAAGCGGAAAAAAATTGGAAATGGGGGCAATTGGGCAGGCCAGCAAACGTGCTGATGGCCGATAACTAAAGTGTTGGACAATAATTATAACAAGTGTTTGACTGTTATTTCGGCGTTGGTTAAAATGCTGGGCTGTCTGCCCCCATGCTTTCTTGCGAAAGCAAGAATGGGGGCTGCGCAGATTGGCCGTAAAAAAATAAATCCGGCGAGGAAGGGAGTTGATTATGGCAAGTAAGGATATGGTAACAAAGAGTAATGGAGTTCGGGCGAAGGGCCGGAGGATAGAGGCGGTCGGACGAGCGCCCGCAGGGGGTCCGCGCCGGGAGGATGCGGCGGCGGTACGCAGTATGCCGGAATCGTTAGCGGCCGAAGCGGCGGTCTTAGGCTCGATGATTATAGACCCGGAGTGCATAGGGGACGTTATCGAGATTGTTGAAATGCAATCATTCTATCGGTTGGAACATCAGTATATCTTCGATGCTTTGATTGCACTTTATGAAAAGCACAGGAGTCAAGGTATAGATGCGGTGCTGCTTCGGGATGAGCTTGAGAAACGCAAGCAGCTAAAAGAAGTTGGAGATGTTGAGTATATAGCGAAAATTCTTGACTCTGTGCCGTCGTCGGCCAACGCGCTCTATTATGCTGGAATCGTCAGGGACAAATTGATTATGCGCGAGATTATTCAGGCAACGACCGAGATTCTCAACGACGCATACGACGAGGCGGGAGAGCCGAACGAAAAGATTGATGAGGCCGAGCGTAAGATTTTTGAGATTACAGATAAAAAGATAACTGGTTATGCTGTGGGCCTGAAGGATTTAGTTACACGCGCCTATGAGCTAATTGAAAAACGCGAGGGCAGCTATATTACAGGGCTGCCTACGGGTTATTACGAGCTTGATGATATGACGTGCGGGCTGCAGAACGGCGAGATGATTATTATCGCTGGCAGGCCGAGTATGGGAAAGACTTCTCTTGCATTGAATATCGCAGAGCATATCGGGCTGATGGAGAAGATTCCGGTTGCGATATTCTCATTAGAGATGGGCAGGCAGCAGCTGGCCGAGAGGTTTTTATGCAGCAGCAGTGGTATTGACGCCCAGCTTGTAAGGAAGGGGATGCTCAGTACCGAGCATTATCAGAAGCTGGTCGAGATATGCGGGACGTATTCCGAGGCCCCGATATTTATCGACGACACTGCGGCACTGACACCGCTGGAGCTTCGCGCCAAGGCCAGAAGGTTGCGGAGCAGGCATGGTATAAAGTGTATTTTAGTGGATTATCTGCAGTTAATGCACCTGGGGGCAAAGCGGGTCGAATCAC
>JASFVS010000302.1:0-4062 GCA_050049715.1 Phycisphaerales bacterium | reverse complement strand
TGGAATCCGAGGGTGTTCTTTTATATAATCCTGCAGCACTTATCATTCCGGGCACTGTTGTTCTGATGGGCACGGCAGACGCAAAAGGGGTGGAATTTATAATTACTATTGAATTGAAGCTTGAAATTAATGAGCAAAGATTACTTAATCTTAGGGTTTCTAAGGTTAAGGTTGGCGCAATGAATATTACTCCTCTTGCCAGAATGATGGCTACAAAAATGTATTCTCAGAAAATTGCAGCTATGCCTGTAGATGCAAGTGCTTTGCGGACAAAAATTGTTGCTTCACTCCTGAATAATGAACCTTTTGAGCCGGTTTTTAATGTTGATGATAAAAAGGTGCGAATTGAAAGCATTACTGTAACGGAAGAAAAGTTGCTGTTTCGTATAATTCCAGCTTCATAGCGTTGTTTTTGTTCGATACCTTGTGTGGCAGGCACAAAAAGGCATTAGAGCTCTCAAAAGACCATTTTATTCGGACTATGATTAATTTTGCTTGTCGAGAGATTGTGTTTATATCGCGATTTGGTCGAAAAAATATACAAATTCGGCAAAAAAATTATTGCTATTGCCGGATTTGACGATTATTATAAGAAGTTTAGTTATAAGGATTAACGGCTACCAGGCTAAGTTTTAGACTTTAGAGGTGCTAAAAATGGTTTTGACAGGATTAGCGAACAGTGCAAAGTAGGCGAATAACAATTGACCTGCATGAATGTGCTACTTCGCAAATGGTGGCTAAGAATTTGTTGTTTCTACTTCAATGTGGGAAGACGAACGAGGTTTTTTGCTATTGGAGGCAGATGATGTAGCATAAATTTACTACACCTCTGTTCGTTTGTACCAGGGAACAACCTGTTTTAGCATGGTATTCCTTGTTGAAGAAGTGGAAACGTGGATAGTTTCCATTTTTTTTTGTCCGTAAACCTATAATCAGGTGCCGGGCCGGAAAAAGGAAGTAAAACGGTGCTGGATTAAAGAGAAAAGACGATGAATCAGGAATTGTTAAGGATTGTGGAAAATATTTCCCGGGATAAGAATATCGATAAGGAGTCGATATTTGTGGACCTGGAAGAAGCTATGGTTTCAGCGGCGAGGAAACACTTTGGAGAGCTTGAAAGTAATATAGTTGTAAATATTGACCGTAGTACCGGCCAGATAACTGCTTTTAAGGACGACGAGAAAATCGATATCAAACAACTCGGCCGCATCCCTGCGCAAACGGCCAAACAGGTTATGATACAGAAAATACGAGCCGACGAGAGAGACAGTATATATAGCGAGTTTGTACAACGAAAGGGTGAAATCACAAGCGGTACGGTTGTTAGATATGAGAGCGGTACAGTGATTGTAAACCTGGACCGCTGGACCGAGGCTTTTATGCCGAAGGGCGAGCAGATAATGGGCCAAACACATCGAGTGAGCGAGAGAATTCGGTGTTTGATTCTTGATGTTAAGGAGACCTCTAATCAGGTCAAAATTATTCTCTCTCGCACACACCCTGATTTTATTCGTCGATTGTTCGAGTTGGAAGTTCCGGAAATTAATGAAAAGATTATTGAAATTAAGGCGCTTGCCCGTGAAGCGGGTTATCGAACAAAAGTTGCGGTGGTGTCATTCGACGACAAGGTTGACCCTGTCGGGGCGTGCGTGGGTGTGCGTGGCAGCCGGATAAAAAATATCGTTGATGAGCTCGGTGGAGAGAAAATAGATATTGTTCGTTGGAATGAATCATCCCAGGTGCTTGTGGCGAATGCCTTGATGCCGGCTAAAGTGAGCGAAATAGCTTTGTGTTTCGAACTGGGACGGGCAACAGTTGTTGTCGATGAAGACCAGCTTAGTTTGGCCATCGGTAAGCACGGACAAAATGTTCGGTTGGCGGCTCGATTGACTGGCTGGGATATCGATATATTAACACCTGACGAATACAATCAGGGTATCGAGCGGTTAACAAATTGTGTTAAGTCCGTAGAGGGTGCTGATGATACGATTGTTGATAAGCTGATAGCATTGGGTGTTATATCCGTCGGGGACCTCGACGATGTTGGTGTTGAACCTCTTGTGAATGAACTAAAGCTTGACGCGGAGATTTCTGAAAAGATGGTTGCAGCCGCGGCCAAAGAAGTCGAACTTTTAGAAGCTGAGTCTAAACAAAATGATGCGGAAAAGCAGTTAGCTCAGCAGGTGAAAACTACAAATGACGAACAGTAAATATTTTTAATGAGTCATGACAGGGTCTAAATCTGTCTGATATGAATAAGGTTTGAGCCTAAGTTTAATTTTGGAGATTTGTTTTTGGCCACAACGAGAGTTTACATCTTGGCTAAGGAGCTTGGTATTAAAAGCTCTGCCGTTGTGAAGAAGTGCAAGGATGAGGGTCTGGATGTAAAGAACCATATGTCGGTTTTATCAGCCGGTTTGGCGGCGACTATTAAGGAATGGTTCAGTGAAGGTGAAAATATTACAACGGTTGAGACGGCTAAGAAGGTAGATCTGGAAAAGGTTCGAATCAAGAAGAAAAAAAGGAAAAAACCGGCTGTAAAGAAAAAAGAAGTTACCACAGCTGAACCGGCACCGCCGAAGACCGTACGAGCTAAAAAAGTAGCTGAGAAAACTACTGCCGCTGAAGCTAAAGAGGTCGTCGAGGAAGAAACAGCAGCTCCTGCTGTAAAAGAAGAACCCCAACCACCTGAGGAACAGAAAATTGAAACTCCTCCGGAAGAAAAAGAGCCGGAACCGATTCTACCCGCTGGCCCGATTTTGAAAAAACCTAAGCCGGCCAAACTTAGCGGGCCACAGGTCGTTCGTATTGAGAAACCGGAGCCGAGACGAAAACGTCCCCCGAAACCAAAACCAAGAGCCAGATACGATGCGCCGGTAACAGAACCGTTGATGTATGACCAAAAGGTGCAGGACGGGTCGATTCCGGTTTTGGATAAGGATAGGAAACATACATCAAAAAAACAAAAAGAAAGAACGCATGGACGCAGACGGGAAGAACGAGATTCAGAAACGACAAGAAAGTCTAAGCAAGGCAGTAAATGGCGACAAAGAGATATTGAAGAAAGGCAAGCCCGGCTTGAAGCTGCAGGAGGTGAGGGTCTTCGATTAAGGCCCACACGTAAAATCGCCTCAAAGTCCAAACAAGCAGCTACTACGGTTGTCCGGCCACAACGAGTTGTTATACATGAGCCGATTACAGTAAAAGATTTATCGGCAGCTCTCGCGATTAAATCAACGGATATTATCCAAAAGCTTATGCAGCATGATGTAATGGCTACAGCTAATCAGGTTATCAGCAGCGATGTTGCAGAGATTGTTGCTCTGGAGTTTGAGACGGAACTAATAATAGAGCGTAAAAGCTCTCTTGAAGAGAAAATACGGACTGAATTCGAAGAACGCGAGAAAACTAATCTCCAGAAGCGGGCAGTTGTTGCCGCAATGCTTGGTCATGTTGACCATGGTAAGACAAGTCTGCTGGATAAAATCCGCTCGACTCATATAGCGGCAGGTGAGGCAGGTGGTATTACGCAGCATATCGGGGCGTCTGAAATTAACTGGGATAATAAGAAAGTTACGTTTCTTGATACTCCCGGACACGAGGCCTTTACCGCCATGCGTGCCAGAGGCGCCAATATGACTGATGTAGTGGTGCTTGTTATCGCTGCTGACGATGGAGTGATGCCCCAAACAATCGAAGCGATAGCTCACAGCAAGGCCGCGAATGTACCGATTATTGTGGCATTGAATAAAATAGACCTACCCGGCTGTGATTTAAATCGCATTTACGCTCAGTTAGCTGAACAGGAATTAACACCAACTGAATGGGGAGGCCAGACGGAAGTAGTAAAGACCAGTGCAACTACTGGTGAGGGCGTGGATGATTTGCTTGAATCGCTTGATTACGTGGCAGAATTGCTTGAGCTTAAGGCTGATAACACAATTCCTGCGACGGGATGGGTAATTGAAGCCAGAAAGTCGGCACAACGAGGCCCGGTAGCTACTTTGTTAATTAGTGAAGGTCGATTGAAGAAAGGTGATGTAGTACTGGCCGGCAGTGCTT
>JASFVS010000050.1:0-12761 GCA_050049715.1 Phycisphaerales bacterium | reverse complement strand
CGGCCGGTAGTGTATCAGGCAGTTGGCCCGTATTTGCATTTATTAGATAGACCTCTATGGCCGTCCTTGTTGCATTGAAGCGGGCTATCGAACCAACGTAAAGACTGTGTTGTCTGACCACATCAGACGAAAGGTAGGAGGATATCATTCCGACAGGGTCACCAATATCGTAATCCATTAGCTCTTCCACTAATACCTGTAGCTCCAGATACTTTTGCTGATACGGCATGTTACTACCTATGACCCGGTTGACGGATGCTAAAAAACTGTTGTATGACTGTTCGGCAAGCGCGATAAGTTCTTCGTCGGTAAGGTCAATAATTTCCTGTCTGGTGTTTTCGTCTTCAATAAGCTCCATAGCGTTTTCCCTCCATGTCGCTATAACATCAGGATGAGTACTCAAAAACTCTACATTATCTTTTAGCGTGGTTTCCATCGCTCCTGCCGGTGACGGCGGCGGTCCCTGAACGCCGCTAAGCTGGCCCTGCAACCACGTTAGCATCTCGGCATCGGGGGACATTGAGCCAAGAGTATGACAGATGGAAAGGTAGGCTCTGTTGTGGATAGGCAGCGAAACCAAGTATCCGATGATTGCTTCGTCGGCAATGTGTTGCGCGAGTCTTCGTATGCTTAGAGACCTTTCAAGTGCCGGAAGATAATCTCCATCGGCGGTAAGAATCCTCGCATCCAATTCAAGAAGGAACGTTAACTGGCGTAACGGGCCTATTACATTCGCGGAGCTTCGGCCAAGTTGCGAGCGCATTATGCCCCAGTTGCAATTCGGAATCTTCGTGGCGGTATCGGCAAGCTCAATCGCTTCACGATAGTTTTCTACATGATCCCTGACGCTCTGGTTGGGATCGGCTCCGTTCAGAACCGGATGAATCAGTTTCACATCATACTCAGGAACAAGCAGGAACGCTTGATAATAAAGCAGGGCGGCGTTGTCGGGGGTTGACGGCAGCGGCGCAGCGTGCGCGCCAAGTGTGCATAAGAAAACGATGCAACAGATTTTAATTTTATTGTTGGGATTAATACTGTTCATGATCGACCTCCTTCTGGATTTACATTTTTCAGGCTTAAATGCGGGACGATCCGTGATATTAAAAAAGAAGAGAACGTCCAGATTTAATCATGCTCGCATTGCTTTTATATATTATACGCGAATCGGCATGAAAATCATCAAAAAAATCGGGAGTGACGTGGTTTTCGTGTGCTGAGCACATATTACAAAGACTGGATTCCCGCTTTCGCGGGAATGACAGTAGCGACTTCGCACCTTGGTCACAAGCTCAAGGTGACAATGCTTCACTACGTACCTTAGGCACAAGCTCGTAATGACATTCTTAGCTTTTTTGTGGGTTTTCCTGGTTGAGGGCGGAGCGGATTATCTGGGCGCGGAGTGCGTCTCTGTGGGTCGGGTCAAGTGGTTTGCCGTAATTTAACTGCAGGTGTGCGGGCAGTGTCAGCATGAACAGGCGGTTTATTGTCGCAATGGAGAGCGGGTTTATTTTGTCTTTTTTGCTTAGGCCGCAGAGGGCATGAAGTTTGTCTATCGCAGGTGTCGAAGCTCCCATGTATTTGTGCATGTTGATGCCGAGCCGAAGGTGGCTTAGAAGGAACAGTGCTTCCTGTGAGCTTATCAGATGCGCGTTTTGCAGCAGTGCCATTGCGCGTGAGATTTTATCGTCGAGGATATTTGTTTCACTGGAGAGCAGCTTGTTTCTTGCGGCTTTTTCGTAGTCAACTATTTCGGGAATTATAGTGCGTTCGAACTGCGATACGATTTCGGCTTCCGAGACTCCGAGTGTCATCTGGTTGGATATCTGGTACAGGTCGCTGGTTGCCTCGGAGCCTTCTCCGAAAAGGCCTCTTACGGCCAGGTTCATGTCCCTTGCCGCGTTAAAGAACTTTTCTATTTGGCCGGTCATTTTCAGTGCGGGCAGATGCAGCATTACCGAGACCCTTACGCCGGTGCCAACGTTTGTCGGGCAGGCGGTGAGATATCCGTAGCGCGGACTGAATGCGTACTCGACCTTTTCCTCTATCATATTATCGATGTTGTTTATCTGCTCGAAGCATTGCGAAAGCTGGCAGCCGGCCTTGAGGACCTGCAGGCGCAGATGGTCTTCCTCGTTAATCATGGCTGTGAAAAATTCGCGCTGCGCGACGACGACGCCTCGCGGGCCTTTGCCGAATGCGTGGTGCCGGCTGATAAGGTGACGCTCGACGAGAAAATGCCTATTCAGCGTCGGGGCGTTGTTAACGCTGATATAAGAAATCTTATCGCCGAGATCGAGAGACATCAGCACATCTCTGAGCTGCTTTAGTATTTCCGATTTTTCGGTGTTGGAGCATCGGCTGAGGAATTTATGGCCGGCAAGGTTTCTTGCAAGGCGAATCCGTGAGGATATGACGATGTCCGCCAAAGGGCCTGAGCCGTTGAACCATTCGTTAATGTCGTTGCTTATATCTGTTAGTTTCATAGCTCGTGTTTTATACAGCTTAAAAGTTATGAATTTTCTTCTTTGTTTATTTTGTCCCGCAATTCCGCCGCCCGTTCGTAGTCTTCGCTTTGTACCGCTTCCTGCAGCTGTTGTCGCAGGTTTATAAGCTCAGCTTCTTTTCTTGTTTTCTTCGGTGTTTTTGAGGGCAGCTTGCCGCAATGGCTTGTTTTGCCGTTGTGGGCTTTTTCGATTAGCGGCAGCAGTAATTTCTCGAAGACTTCGTAATCATGCGGGCACCCGAGTACTCCCTCTTTTCGTAGCTGTGCGAGGGTATAGCCGCAATTGGGGCATTCGAGCTTTCGCTCCGGCGAGCCTGAAATCTCGTCATCGGAGGGTTGTACGGCAAGCAGGCCGCTTAGCAGCTCATTTATCGGGATATGGCTCTTTACGGCGATATCCTGCTCGGCGGCACATTGCTCACAAATGTGCATCTCAGAGCGAACGCCGTCGTTAATCTCGGTCAGGTGGATGGTCGCGTTATTTTTATGACATATCTGGCATTGCATGCTACACCGAATATATTATACCAAAATTATGTTTAATCAATCGTCAAAATTCAGGTCTTACTGAAAATTGATTTATTTATTCAGAAAATTTTGCAGAGCAGCCCGGCTCCTCGGTTACCCTGATACTCTGGATTTTTACGTCTTTAGGCAGTTGAGTTCGCAGTTTATCGTATATATACTTGGCTACGTTCTCGGCCGAAGGGTTGTTCTGCTGAAAATAGCTGAATTTGTTCAGGTCATGATTATCGAACTCACCGACAATATTATCGACCAAAGCCTTCAGCTCGCGAAAGTTCATAACCACCGCGATTTCGTTGAGTTTTTCGCTTGCCACTTCTGTCGTGACCGACCATTCGTGACTGTGGACGGGTTCGTCCAGACCGTCCGGTAAGGTCAACTGGTGTGAGGCGTTGAAGTTCGATTCGATACTAACTGTGAACATTTTTTGTCATCCTTAACTTTTTATTCGCCCTGTGTTCAGGTGCCGCGGGCGGCGATTTTTTGTTTGAGGCGGTCCTGAATATTTTTCGGGATTAAATTCGACAGGTCTCCGCCTAACGAGGCAATCTCGCGAATCAGTGTAGAGCTTGTGAATCCGTATTGCTCGCTTGTCATAATAAATATTGTTTCTATTCCCGCCACGGCGCGGTTGGTCATGGCGAGCTGGAATTCGTACTGTACGTCGGTGAGGCTTCTCAGGCCGCGGAGGATTACATCGGCTTTTTTTCCGGCTGCGTATTCGACTGTTAGCCCCTCGAAGCTTTCCACCAGCACGCCGGTCATATTTCTTTGTTCGATTAGCTCGGAAATCATCTCCACACGCTCTTCGGGCGTGAAGAGCTGGTTTTTGATTGGGCTTCGTCCGACGGCGATGATAAGCTCGTCGAAAAGTTTTATGCCGCGGTCGATTACATCCAGATGCCCATTGGTAATCGGGTCGAACGAACCCGGGAAAATCGCCCTTACAAATTTTCTATTCATCAGTTCCCCTTTAACAAAGCAAACTGCGATTATACCGCCGGTGCAGAGTAAATCAAATAATTTTGTTAGTAGATGTCGGGGCGGCCTTGAACTACCGCTGGCGCCGCGGGCGTTAAAATGATGATTTGTCCTGTTGAGCCTTGTTAACATTGTGGTTTTAGACAATTCCATAATCTTCTAATCCACCAATTCTCTAATTTGCTAGTCTTCTTATGGGGTGAATTTTCTTTGCTTTTTCCTCTGTTTTGGGGTATTGTCTGGGATGTGAGATAGATGGGAGAGCATAAATAAAACGAGTGATTGTTCCTAGTTTTCCTCAGGGCAGGTAGTGAGGAATTGAAAATAATATGCCTGACTTATTCATTAATGATTACATCGATAAGATAACTTTTTTAGAAAAGCAACTTGGGGCTTACGTCGGATATAAACCTATGGAGCCTTTTTGGGTTTCTGGCAAAGGTTTTATGGATTCTTTAAGACTACAGGGTGCCGCAAAAGAGATCGCTGATTTTTTAGGATTAAGTCAATACACATTTTTAATTACTGCAACAAAACAAAAGCTAGACACAGCCGGAAATATCGAACTAAAATATTCAGGAAACGATGTTTTTGTAGAGATATCAGAAGACGTGCAGGGTTTTGAGGATGCCGTCATAGCTACTTTAGCTCACGAACTGACTCACAAATATATGCAGGTAAATGGAATTTCTTTAGGAACAAACACAGTTCAGAAATACGAAAACGAAGTGCTTACAGATATTACAACCATATTTCTAGGGCTTGGGAAATTTTTACTAAATGGATGTAACAACGAAAGAACATATACAGAGTACCGCGGAGCCGATAAATATGAAGTAACAAAAACGATGAAAGTTGGATACCTGACACAAAGACAGATGGCTTTCGTTTATCGACTTGTATGCTCAATGCGAGGGATTAGTAAAGAGGATATGCTTTCAAATCTGGACTTGGAAGCTAAAGACGCTGTAATGGGTTGTGAGCATTATACTGAGGAGTATTTTAATTCAGATTTTAAGAGTGAAAACTACAGGAAAAAAATAGCAGATGTGGCTTCCAAACAACTTTCGCAATTACAAAACAGCCTTGATGAAGTTGAGGAAGAGATGAATTTTGTAGAGTCAATGATCAGAGAGTTAAGCAATGGCATTCAGATAATAAAGGGAAAGATTATTATTCCTTTGCGAAGCGAGTTAGAACACATCACTAAAAGTTCAAGTCACGACCCTTGTATGAAGTTCTTGGAAGGTATTAAAATAGAACAGTGGAAAAATCTACTGATATCAACGGTTTCAGGAAAACATAAAGAAGTAAGAAACTTACGTAAGGCTGTAAGAAGATTAAGAAGAGCTTCACGGAAAGAATTCAAAGTATCGGGAAAAAAACGAGAAAGTAAATTCAGGATAATTGTTGTAATGGTCATTGGTTTGGCCATTCTTTTAGGCTTAGCAATTTTGTATTTGATCAAGAAAACTTGAGTCTTAATTAAACGAAGCGTTGGCTGTGAAAAAACAAGGGATAGACACCTATTTATATATGGTATCGAGTTCAATAATACGTATCTTTGGGCAGTTGAAAAAATTGGGGCTACCTCGTCCCTGCTTTCCTCGAAATGATTAATGTACTGAATGATTTTTTCTGATTTTGGCTTGGTCTATAAATATATAGACTTTTTTCAAGGTTTGTCTACATTTATATAGACAGGTTTGCTGCTTCTGGATTTTGTCAGGTCTTAAGGTAACGCATGATTTTTCGTAATCAGGCCGGGCGGTTGTCGTGAAATGAATAAATGTTACTTTCTGTGAGATGGGTATTTATAGCAATGCAGTGCTAAAATAGCGCTCGGCCCTGTCGGGCAGTACGGTTGTGATATTGCCCTTTATTTTCTTGAGAAGTTTGCGTGCGGCCCAGACGTTGGCGCCGGAGCTGATGCCGACCAGCAGTCCGAAATCCACTCCGAGCTGGCGGGTGGTTTCTATCGCATCGTTGTCCGAGACTTCAACCACGTCATCGACCATCGAAACATCAAGTATAGCTGGAATGAAGCCATCGCCTATGCCCTGAATCTGGTGCAGGCCCGGCTCGTGGCCTAAAAGCGCCGAGCAGTTTTCCGGTTCGACGGCTATGATTTTTACGCCCTTTTTATGTTCTTTTAAGAATTTTCCTACGCCCTGCAATGTTCCGCCGCTTCCGACGCCGGCCACAAAGCAGTCAATTTTACCGCCCATTTGTCGCCATAGCTCACGTGCGGTCTGCTCATAATGTACACGGGGATTTTCCGGATTCTCGAATTGCTGAGGAACAAAAATTCGTTTGTCTTCAGAAGCCATTTGTTCAACCGTACTTACCGCGCCTGTCAGACCTTCTTCATCGGGAATCAGGACGAGTTCTGCACCGAGGGCCTTGATTAGCTTTTTCCTCTCCTCACTCATTCCTTCCGGCATAACGATTCTAACCTTATATCCCATCAATCTTCCTACTAACGCCAGTCCTATGCCGGTGTTTCCGCTGGTCGGTTCGGTTATAATGGAATCTTTGTTCAGCTTGCCGTCACGCTGGGCGGCCTCCAGCATGGCTAAAGCCACACGGTCCTTAATGCTGCCGCCGGGATTTAGGAATTCGGCCTTGGCGAAAATCCTCTCGCCCTTCAACTGTAACAGCGGCGTATTGCCAATAAGTTCGAGTATGTTGTCTGTTAGCATGATAGTGTCAATTATACCATATTCGCCGCGAAAATTTTGTCCGATTGAAAATATTTTTAATAAATTTTAGTTGACAAGATGAAATCAACAGGTTAATATGATTTTAGATGTTTGTTGCAACGAGTTATGTGGGGATTTTTATCTGACAAATATTATTTTCGTCAAATACGAACAATATTTGGCAAAAATGGTATAGATTTACAAAGAGTTTTGTGGTATTCTATTTGTAGAGCACATTCACAGGGCTGGGGATATCTCGCTTTTTCCTCTCCCTCCGCACCTCAGCCCTGTTTCCTTTTTTAAGGCCAACGGAATATTTGTTCAGACTTATGCTAACTCTATCGGGTGAAAGTTTTTTGGTCTTAAGATGTTTTTTTGATTAATTTCCCAACACCAGTATTGCCGTGTGAATTAGAGGGATTTTGTTTCGATAATTTTTGTTATTAATATAGCCTTGTTGTGGTTTTGGGGCTTTTTTTGTAGTTTATGAAAAAATATCTCAGTGCGTCGATTGGGTGGTCGTAAAGTCCGTCTTTTAACGGCAGTTCGTTGGCGGCACTGCCGGACGGCGGGTAATGATAACATTCCATTGCTTCTATCAGACGCGGGCACTTTGGTGAGATTATAAGCTTGCTTTGGCTGTCACCGGAGCGAATTGCACGCCGGATAAGCTCAATGCCTTCCAGGATATTGCTTCTTCTGGAGTGTGCTGTTATTCCTGCTGTTCGCAGCTCCCGAACGACGCTTGTGCCGGTGACATCGTTTAAGCCTGCGCCAGCCGGGTCACAGAACGTGGCGGCCACCTGCTCTTCGTGAACGGGAGTTCGTTTTTTAATTTCATCTGCGTGAACATCAATTGTTGCCCTGCTGCGGACGTATTCATCTATCACCCGCACAATGCCGTCACTGTCAACCTGAATCCACAGACATACGAAGGGATTTACAAATCCGAAATCGAGCGCGCGGTAAAGCGGCAGATTCGGGTCATAATCGACAGGCTGAACGTGAATGTCCGGTTCGAACTCATCGAAGACAACATTTTCGCGTGAGGGTTTTTTACAGAGCATCTCTGCCTCCCAACCGGCCCTGCTTGCGCGGCGCATTTGTGTTATGCAGTCGTCGATTTTGAGATAGCCGTTAGCCACTCTGGCTTTTCCCTGACAATCGACCCACAAGGGACATTGCGAGCAGTTTCTGTCGATGCACTTTTCAATCACTTCGAACATGCACCATTTGAATATCGGTGTGCCGAGTTTCGGGGTGGATGACACTATCTTTTGCATCAGGCCGTAAGGCTGGTGCATTGTGCTGATGAGCTCCATGGCGGCGGTGATATTGTCGGTGCTTTGTGTTGTGAACTTTGCGGCGGCGAAGACATCTTCGTCGAAAAGCTCAAGCTCGTCGCAGCGGAGTTTCTGAATGTGCTGGCCGCGGACGCTGGTTGCCGACTGCGTCAGGACTTCTACGGATGAGCCGGTAGTAAAGCAGCATTTTGATTTGAGTGTGGGACCGGCCAAAAACCGCTCGAAGCCGTTCCGTAAAAAGCCGGTCAGGTACTCGTACATTCTCGTGGCCTGCTCGCCTGAGCCGCCAAGTATCCTGACCTGGCATTTAGGTTTGAAGATGCAGTCAAGAAGTGTTGCAACGGCGGCCAGCTCGGTCTTGCCGCCGGCACGGTTGGCCCAAATTACCGCATCGGCATTGGGACGGTTGCGGTTGATAAAGTCAGTAGAGAAACTGTGCCAGAGATAATCCATGGGGCTGTTATGCTCGGGGCAGATTTTCGTATCGGGCACGTCGATGTCAAGAAAAACCTTAACGTAATTTTTAAGGTCTCTTTTTGTGGTCGGCCGGGTTTGCCGAAGCTCTGAGTAAATATGGGCCGCTTTTTCTATGTCACTGGAAATTTCAGATAGAGTTGATATTACCATTTTAGCCCCTCCTGATTTGAGTATAGCTGTGAACAAAGTACAAGATATGTGTCTGAAGTCCCCCTTCGATATGAACGTTTATAATGCAGTTACTTCACGATGAAGTGTTGTTCTTCGCCTCGTTCGAGATTTATTTCCATGCCCTGTTGTAACTGGCTGCCGGTGTATACTTTTTTCGAATTATTTATCGGGTTCTGAACAGTGTACTGTTTCCGGGCTTCGACCGTAAACCACTCGGGGAACTGATTGATTCTCGGCCAGTCAAAAGGCAGCTTCATAATCGTTTTGTGGCGCGGGCTGTCGAATATAAGTTTTCCCTTCCAGTTTCTTCTCGAACGGATTGTTACTTTAAGTGTGTCACCATCCTGAACGGCCCCGAATATGACATCGTCCCGCCACGGTTTGATTGTCAGGCCTTTTGTTTTCCACAGGCAATACATTATCGTGGTCCTTGCGAAGTTGCCGTCGCCATGCCATCCTTCGATAATGCCTGTATTTTTTTGCATGTTCCACATAATTTTTATTTCGCTATCCATCCATTGAGCGGTTGATTCGATGGGTTCGCGATTGTAAAGATTTATAGCGCTTTCGATTGTATCTGCATAATCATCGGCCCCTCCCCAGTTGTAATTCCGAGAGCTGTAATATGTATTGAGGTTTGTGAGCACTGTTCGTACAGCCCGGCGGTAAGCTTCGGTGTTATCTACAAGATACACGGTATAAAAGCCATTAAGGTTGTAGCCCCAGGTATCGGCCAGTCCATCGTCACTACGCCGTCCTGTTCTGGGATTAATGGAGTTATAAAACAAGCCGTGCTCGTTTCGAGCAATCTGAAGGATGCGGTTGAGCATTTCATGGATGGGTTGCCGATATGCCAGTTTTTTTACCGGTGACGCGGTATTGACCGTTGCATATAACTCACACAGGCCCGAGATAATTTCACAGCCGTGGTCTCGCAGCACAATCACTCTTTCGTTTCTTGTCGGGTGGTGGTTGCCCAGTAAATAATAGTCTCCGAGTCTGAGCGCCCACTCCAGATATTTTCTGTCGCCGGTCATCCAGTAGATGCGCGATAGACTCTGGAGTAGCTCGCCGTTGACTTCCGGTTGGATGGATACAATTCTTCCGTATTTGGTCTCGATTGCGGCATGCTTCCAGATATCGTTGAGAATATTTAGCATACGTTCGGACCACGGACTTGGTCCGAGCCATTCGGTCAGGGGCAGCAGGCCATCTTTGACATATTCCGATGAGCCGTAGAAGATGTTGGTCATATCGATATGCTTTACCCGAAAATCTTCTTTGGAAAAACAATATGCGTCCGGCAGATGTTCGACGCGGGATGTAAGTATTTTTTCGGCGCGAAGCATCTCACGCATTCGTCCTTCGAAGAGAGATTCGTCGGTCAGTGCCGCGGTGAGGACCATAAAAGGATAATTGTCTGCGGCGCAGTCCTGAGGATTCCAGACGTCTGTGTCTATGGTTAGGTCTCGTGGTATTAGCCTGGTTTTTGGGTCTGCATAATTTAGCCAGCCTCTGACGTAATTTCGACAGCGAATAAAGCCTTCGTTTGCGAGCTTTCCATTTTCGGCGGCCTTTTCGAAATCCTCGTCGTTTATGTTGTTGATTTTTCCTACACCGCTTCTTGCCAGCCGTTTGAGCTTGCTTAAGTGATCCTCGTAAACGCCTCTCGGATCGGTATTGTACTTTTTACACAGCGATGCGGCCATTCCGACAAGCTCTCCCATCATGCCGCAGGTACGCATCACGCGGACCGTGCCCAATGCCACGTGGGTGACGCTTATGCACCGGCCGGCCATCATCAGGTTGCCGATGTTCCGGGAATAAAGGCAGCGATACGGGATTTGGCATGGTCTGATTTCTCTGGTTTTGGCGACTGTAAGGAACTCTTCGCCGGGAAAGTGTTCGGAGTTTTTTGGGTCGGGATAGTGCAGGTCGATAGGCCAGGTTGCTGTGACGAACGAGTCGGGGAAAGTTTTTCGTCTCTGGATGTCCTGCTGTTTTAGTATGATGTCGCCGAGCAGCCGGCGGGATTCCCGTTTGCCTGCGATGTAGGCCACCCAGTCAAGCTGATAGTTGGCGTATTTGTCTTTATTGCGGCTGCGGTTTTTCAGGAAGGCCCAGTTGCCGTATACGGCGCGAAAGGCATAATCGCGGATATACTCGGCTTCGGTTATCTGGTCGCGCTGCAAACCGGTTTCCCAGTTCCAGTCACCTTTGAGTGTGTGACGGCAGCTTTCTTCGCTGAGCTGCAGCGCCCAGGTACATTTGGGAAAGCCTGTCGGTTGTTTGCTCTGACCTGCATACCATTGTATTGAGGCGCCCATAGTCATTTTGTCGGCCTTTTCCGGAGCGAACGACTCTCCGGTTTGGTTCTTGCCTTCACGACCCACGCGATAGTCTGCGCCGGCCAGATAACCGATGGAGCCGTCACCTGTGCAATCGACAAACAGCGGCGCGGTAAAACTAAGCTCTGTGCTGTTTTCGATATGTCTGGCGATGACTGCAACGATGCGGTTTTGCTGCTTCAGGACTTTGAATACGTGCATATTTAAAAACAGGCTGATGTTTTTCTCCGCTTTTACGATGGCCAGTTTTCTGTTGTCGTCGTAGTACGAGGCCGGCTGGGCGTTTCCTCGATAGCCTGAATCAAGCTCACTTACAACGCTACCCAGCGCCGGATAAGGTGGAAGGTTAGTTTCACCGTTTAAATGAACGCGGACTTCAGAACTGTTGTTTCCGCCGAGCACAGGCCGGTTCTGTATCAGGGCTACTCGCAGGCCGAGCCTTGCCGCCGAGACGGCTGTGCAAGTGCCTGCCATTCCGCCGCCGACAACGACTAAATCGAAATTGCCGGCATTCTTTGGTGTGTCTGGTAAGCCGAGCGCTTTGCGCCGGACGAGTGCCAATAGTTCGCCATCATCAGGTGGAACAAAGCTGGTGTCGGTTGTAAATATAATTGCATCGCATCGTCCTTCGAAGCCGGTCAAATCGTGTAGTGCAATTTTAGTCTTTCTTTTGGTTATATTAACCGTCCTGCCGTCCTGCCAGTGCCAGTCGGAGCCTTTCATGCCGAAGATTGTTGTGAGTGGTTTGCCGTCAACGAATAACAGGAACTTGCCGGGAGCGCCCGGCGCATCCCATGGCCCGACCCAGTCTCGCGTGCGTACCCAGACGCGATAGTTGCCGGGAGCCGGAAACGTTACGACCATTTCGGCGTTGTCAACGGGCCGGCCAAGGCCGTGAGCCAGAAGAAACGGTGAGCCCATCTGGTCGGTGAATTGCTGGTCAATTACCCAGCCGCCGCGGTTGGTGAAGGACTCGGCCTCGATGAAAACGAAGTTCGCTTTGACTAAAGAAACCGGCGACAACAGCAGAGTTATAAATAACAGCTTTGCAGAAACAGACGTTTTGTTTCTCATTCTTTTCGTTAACTCCTGAATATTACAAATACATAAATTCTTATCGGTCGGATTCTACCCGGCATTTAGCGTGGTGATGAAAAACAGGCACTTATTTTCTGTAATTAACGGTTTTATCAGTGCTATTTAACTTTTTCCTGATGCGGTTTATTCTTTTTCTTCAGCGAGGATTGCCAGTAATCTTCCGGCGGTTTGTTCGGAAAAAGGTGGAGGCTGCTCGCCTTGCTGAGGCTCATTCGATACCTGCGTTTTCCTGCCGGTCTGTGACATCGGCATAGAAATTATGTCGAGGCATGCACGGCGTGCGGTTTCCGGCTTTTCGGAATCGGTTAACTGAATCAGCTTTGTGGCCGCAAGCGGAGCGTATCTGGCTATCAGTATGGCACTTTGACGATATGCAGAGGCAATCCGCCTGTCGAACTGCTCGGTAAAGTTATCATCGCTCTGCCATTTATCAAAGAGGCTTCTGCTTACCTTGTATTTATCCAGAACATCCTGCTCGTCAAGGTCGCCTGTAAACAGCTCCTCTATTACGGCAAGCTGTCTTTTACTTAGCCGCTTTTTTTCAGACATTGCTCGGCCCCCCTTCCAGTTGTCGGGTGATAATGGTTAGTCCATAAGCGCACATGGCGTTATGTGTCCTAAGTTGTCGGAATCAGATGGCGAATTCGCT
>JASFVS010000301.1:0-4077 GCA_050049715.1 Phycisphaerales bacterium | reverse complement strand
CAGACTGTAAGTTATAATCGAACTTATGAGTAAGGCAAAAAATATAAAAATGACCAATCCTAAAGAGCTAAACAAAACTCCGATCACTGCTATTGAAAGAAGAAATATGAGAGTTACAAGAATCCATTTGGCTACAGTCTGATACCATTCTTCATTACTGGATTCACGTTTTGATTTCAACACTGCTATAATTGTCGCAAGGAAGATAAGTGGTGCGATGAGTACAGCCCAGGAACCCTTTACGGCTGCAGCAACAAATATTGTGAGACTTACAAAAGGCGACGTGGCTAGGGCGATTGCCGGTCTCTTCAATCCGAGATAGATATAAAGAATTAAAATTAATATTGCTATAACTACGAACATAAATTGACCTTATCCACTTCCTAATGACGTTATAACCTGTATCATCGGCAGAAACATTGATAAAACTCCCAGGGCAATAAAACTCCCCACAATAATCAGCATGAGCGGTAACAGGACCGCCTGTAATCTTGCCTGACCGCATCGTGCCTGCTCAGAGTACATTTGTCCCAGACTGTAAAGATTGTCCTGTAGTTCATTACGCTGAGTACCTAATTGAATTGAATACAGGAATAGACGTGGTATCATTCTACAAAATTGTCCGGCTTCTAAAATATTTGCTCCCTGCTCTATTTGACCCGCAATAGCTTCACTTTCCATAACAAGATTTTCGCTTCCTGCTGCACCCGAGCTTAATCTTAGGGATGCTGACATATCACATCCGGCGGCTACCATCATTGCCATCGCCTCAGCCATCCTTCCAAGCACACTACTATGGTAAACTCTTCCGATGACGGGAATTTTCAGAAACATTGATTCCTTAAACCTGCGACCTTCTTTAAATGCCGAAAGGGCGGCTAACAGCACGAGGATCGCTCCTATCAAAAGTCCTACACTTATCCAGAAAGGAATTACATTCTTAGAGATAGTAAAAAACATCATTGTTAAAGGGTTTAATTTTCCGCCAACCATTTCTTCGAGTACCGTCTCAAACTGCGGGATGATAATAGCAAATAGTATTGTTAGAACTATTGCGGCCAATGTAAAAATAACAGCGGGATAACTGATAGCTTCAAAAATTATTCTCCGTGTTTGATTGGCTAATTCCAGATGTTTGTTTAAGCTTGTCAGCATCTCGCTCAATCTTCCTGTTTCGACTCCTGCTTTTAGTATTCGGCCGTATAAAGGAGGAAATCGTTTTTGCCTCTTTTCGAAGGCTACCTCAATACTTATTCCTGACTCGAGTTCGCTGGCAATATCATTAACGAGTTTTCGCATTGATTTTGAGCTAACATCATTTGCAAGCTCCCGTAGACCTTTTTCTAGGGGAATACCTGCTTTGGTTATCGAGGCCAATTGCTGATTAAAAAGCATAAATTGATTTCTGCCGATAGCTGTTTTTGGCTTTTCAGGTTTGGCTTCATCGATGGAATTTGCCTGCAGTTTCATATCTTTAAGCAGTTCTCCTGCTTCATCACGGCTGCCGGCTTCCACTGTACCTTTCATTAATCTGCCTGCTGATGTTAGTGCGTTATATTCGAATATCGCCATTTTCTTTCCCTTTTCGTTTCATTATGGGATAGGTAGTTTATTTATAATTTCACTTTTCTATAGTCAGTTCGTAGTGAATCGAGTACTTTTCGTCTTTGTCTTTTAGCGGTGCTATTTTAAGAACCGCTTTCGAATCCTCAAGGATGTATTCGAACGGTTTGTCCATAACAGGGTCATTAGAGACTGTTACTTCAATTATATCTTCAAGTTGAGTTGGTAATTTTCCTTTATGAGCGCCAGCGTGAAGACGTATCGCTTCAATACATTGTAGTGCTGCTATATGACGGTCCAGGCTGTTCATTTGCAGGTGCATTTTTTCTCTGATTTCAGGACTTTCAAGTACTAATAATTCAGTTAAATCGATAAGTGGCCTCGGCAAATCCTGCAAGGCCCAGTAAAGATTAGGGGCATCTTGCCCCTGAATAAACTGTTCAATTGGCCGCAACATACGAGCACTTATTGCTATCCCAATCATTCCTTGAAGCAGGTTGGGACTTTCACCTAAATGCTGTGCCATAGCAAAACCGGTTTGCATAGTAGCAAGTGCTTTATCATACTGCCCCTGAGCAATTTGGAGGCGCGCTTGCAATTCGAGGATAAAAATTAGCCTGCGATACTTAGAAAGATTTTCCGATAATTTATCTAATTTATCCTCCTCCACATAAGGCCAATCGCATTGCCTGCATTTAGTAGCTTGTTCAAATAGTTGTATGGCACTTTCATATTGCTGAAGTGTTGATTGCACCTGTTGATGAGGTAAATTATCTATTGGGATTTTAAGCCACTGATGTATTTGTTCTGTGTCGTAATCATCCGGTAGCGATTGAATAGCTTTTTCGTATAACGGCACGGCATTCGCATCTACAAGTTCTTCCGTTCTCGAGAGAAGCCGACACTTCTGGGCTGCTTCGGTAACTTTCGCCGGATGAAGTGTTAATTCTGCTTTTTTGCCATATACTGCAATGGTTAGTGCCAAGATGATAAGATAAATGGAAGTATGTTTCATAATATGAAATCTCGTTCGGGATTGTCTTATGCTTATGCTATCCCACAGACTTTATTGAGTTCTTCCTGCGTTGTAACGCCTTCACTAATCAAACGTTGGCCGTCGGCCAGCATATTTGTATGGCCTTTACTCATAAGCAAAGCTTCAAGTTCATCAAGGTCAGCTTTGGTTAAGATGGCCTTTCGCAAATGGCTGTCAAGCTGAACCAGCTCTGCTATCAGTACTCGACCTTTATAACCTGTATTGAAACAAGCCTCACAGCCAGCAGCTTCGAACGAGTCTGTTTTCTCGATCTTCCGTTTGCATTTCTCGCATAGTTTTCTTACTAACCTTTGGTTCAAGACTGCTGAAACGCTTGATGTCACCTGATAAGGCTCGATACTCATCTCCAGCAGCCGCAAAAATGCCCCTGCTGGCGTGCCGCTGTGCATTGTGCTCATTAACAGATGTCCCGTCAGTCCTGCTTCGATAGCTATCTTGGCGGTTTCGGCGTCCCTTATTTCTCCTATCATCAGAACCTGCGGGTCCTGTCTGAGCAGCGAACGCAAACCTGTCGGGAACGTCATTTGGCCGTGAGGTGTAATCTGCACTTGTGTAGCGCCGTCAATCAATATCTCTACGGGGTCTTCTAAGGTTACGACGCTTTTACCGGGAAAGCTCTTTAAAATGTGACGTAAAAGAGCGGCCAAAGTAGTACTTTTACCACTGCCTGCCGGTCCGGTTAGTAGTAGAACTCCCTGGTCTTTGGCGGCGATTCTTTTTAAAACTGTGTATATATCTTTTGAGAAGCCTAACTGTGCCAATTCCAAAAGTTCGATATTATTGTAAAATAATCGTACTACCGCTCGTTGGCCGTGTATTGTTGGGAATACAGCAAGGCGCTTGTCAATAATTCTCTTATCCCTGCTTTTATCGATTTCAATCCGGCCTTCTTGCGGTATGTCATTACGGTAGGTTAAAAGCCCCCCCAAAACCTTTAGCCTTGCAATCACATTGTCGGACAGGGTTTTGGGAAGCTCTTCGATAGTATTTAAAACGCCGTCGAGCCGGAATTTTACTAATAATCCGACGCCAGTAGGTTGGAAATGGACGTCGCTGGCGCCGGACTCTACGGCTTTGTTAAGGATATCATCTACTAAAGATACTACATCTTGGGCTTTTTTTTCTTGTTTCTTAGAGTTGTTACCGTGATTATCGACGGCCATATTCTCGTTTTCCGCTTGGCAAATTTTGTAATGTTTTACTCTTTATTTTGTGAAATAAGACGCAGCGGCACATAAAAACGTTACCAAAAAATCGCTTTTTTTCACACTTTTTGTATAAATTTTGTTAACATATAGTTAACCATCGCGTCTTTATTCTATAGAGTAGTTAGGTTATACGAAATGGACGTTTATGTTTGGTAAGGCCGTAGCTTACGGGACACTGTGGGATTTTGTCGTTTCTGAAGCTGTCAGCAGTGACCAGCAGTGGGTATTGTCTGCAATGCACAGGCACGG
>JASFVS010000300.1:0-4087 GCA_050049715.1 Phycisphaerales bacterium | reverse complement strand
CCCTGACAAGCATGCTCGACAGGCTCGAAAACATGGGTTATATAAAGCGCGTCCGCTCTAAAAAAGACAGACGCAAAATCCTGATAAAACGAACTAAAAAAGATAAAACAATGGAGAAAAAATACGTCGAGGTTTCAGAAGAAATGAAAAGGCTGTTTTATAAAGGATTCTCAGAAAATCAAATCAGCCGGTTCGAAAAGGACTTGCAACAAATCCTTAACAACCTTACCGAATTCGAGGATAGCTTAAATCAAACCTAAAAAAGTAAAATATACAATAGAACAACAAGAAAGAAAATTTGACGGATTTTCACCGAAGACACTGAAATTTCTCAAAGGTCTCAAAACAAATAACAATAAGGCATGGTTTGAAGCTCATCGGGCAGACTACCAAGAATATGTATTGGAACCTTTACGAAATCTGGTCGAGGACCTAGGTGACTTCATGCTTTCAATCGACCCATGTTTCGAAATAACTCCTGCCATTAATAAAACAATTTCGAGAATATATCGTGACACAAGATTTTCCAAAGACAAATCCCCTTTCAGAAGCGTAGTTTGGTTTACATTCAAAAATCAGAACAAAGACTGGATGACACACGTTAGCGGCTTTTTTTTCGAACTATCTATAAACTCATATCGATACGGGATGGGATTCTATAACGCAGCACCGGCTGTAATGAGCAAATTCAGAGAGATGATTGATGAAAATCCGAAAGAACTCCTGAAGGCTGTCTCTTTCTTAGACAAACAAAAAAAGTTCGTTTTGGAAGGAGAAAAATACAAGAGAATAATCGACAAAACCAAGCCTGAAAAAATCCAAAACTGGTATCAAAGAAAAAATATGTATTTGGTTTGTAACAAGAAAATAAACGATACTCTTTTCAGCAAAAAACTACTCGACGATTTGATTTACGGCTTTGGTTTGACCTCGCCATTTTATCACTATACACAAAAAATAATACGCGCAGCTTTGAATGCATAAAGACAGACACAGGGAAATCTTACTTAATCAGTTTTGCAACTTGTCTGAATTTTGAATGTTCGGCGGTTTTAAGTAGTTCAAATAAGGCCATCTCAGTACAGCTTATATTGACACCTTCAGCAGTCATTCTTTCTATTGCAATCTGTTTGTTTTCTAAAGTCCTTGAAGAAACCGCATCGGCGACCACATCAACTCCGAAACCTTTTCTGAGCAAATCTATCGCAGTTTGACAAATACAAACATGAGTTTCAATACCGCATAAAATAACCTGATTTCGAGCCAGCTCATTTAACCTGATGTTAAACTGCTCATCGCCACAGCAACTAAAAGCTGCTTTATTTATTGGCTCATTATCTGTAAGAAGTTGTTCTATTTCAGGTAACGTAGGACCAAGCGCATCCGGACACTGTTGACACCACAGTATTGGAATATCGAGGATTTTAGCGGCCTGAATAAGGATTTGTACATTTTTGAACAGAACTTCTTTATCGTACATCAACTGCGCCAGTTTACCCTGGACATCAACCACCACCAGACAGCAGTTCCGTATATCAAGCATTCCTTTTATTCTCTTCTCGTCAGTTCCAGCTCGACAAGGTTATCAAAATCAACAGTTCACTAATCACTGTCTAAAACCATAATCCTCAGATACACATTCTTATCACTATCAGTCCCGGCCGTCGTTCTCCCGGGCCCCGTCATGGGCGGTTTCGGAGGTGTTATCAACCTTGCACTCGTATCCTCGAAAGCTGCTAAAATTTCTCTTTCAGGCAAATACTCAGATACGTTGTTCAACACAGCAATATCCTTTGCCACTTCGAAACGTTCATTAGAATCACTCTGATTAACAATCTCAGCAATCTGCTCAGTGGTAACCGCCCCAACCACCACTTCCTCACCGAACACCTCAGTATTTATAAATAATGTCGCCGAGCTCAATCTCCCCCAAATATTACTCAGGTCCGCCAAAAGCAATTCAAAGCTTTCTCTGCTGCAAACAAGAGTATGTGGCTCTCTAACTTCGCTCCACTCCGAAGCAATCCATTCATCCGAGGGTATATTTTCCTCGATTGCTCTGTTAATAGCCGCTACCACCGCAGGCAGATTATTTGTCCTCAATTCGAGTCTGCCGTCGAACGGCGTAATAACCATTGCCGGCTGAGGTTCTATTATTTCTTCAACTCTCGGCGGTAGTTCTCTTCGCTCAACAATCAAAGGCTCCTGAGTGCTTGTCGGGGGAGCTACAATCGAATAAATTACAAAGAATAAAACACCAACGAGACCGACCATAGCAGCGGCCGCCAGCACTCTGCGACCAAGTAAATGTTTTGCCCCGGTCTCCTCATTAAATGTTGACGACTCTTCATCCAAAAGAGTCCTTCTGGCCAGAGAAGCTTTTACATTTTCCAACACATGTGGTGGAGCCTCTGCAATAGGCAGAGAGCGAAGTAACTTCCTGGATGCTTCTAATTGCCGCAAGCGCTGCGCAACCTTCTCATCATGGGCTATAAGCCTCTGAATTTCGGTTTGCTCCCCGGCCGGCAATTCTCCATCAATGAAGCTATTCAGCAATTCGTCCATATTCGGAATTTCTTTCATTGCAAAACGGCCTCCAAAATCTCTCTTAACTTACCTCTGGCCCTGCTCAATCTGCTTCTGACCGTGCCTAATTCAATTTCCAGTACATCCGCAATCTCGGCATAACTCATACCTTCGATATCCCGCAACACAACAACAATCTTTTGTGTATCTTCCAACTTATTCAAAGATTCAATAACAATATCACATAACTCTTTGTTCTGGGCCAATGCTGCCGGGTCAGGTGAACTATTATCACCCAAAAACTCTTTCAACATCAGGGTTGTCCGGCTATCATAATTTCCACGCCCTACATCCAGTGAGCTAAATTCAAGTCTGGTTTTTCTCCGGCAGAAATTCAATGTTATATTTACGGCTATTCTGAAAACCCACGTATAAAAGCCGCTTCTGCCCTGAAAGCTGTCTATCTTCTCTATTACTTTGACAAATGTATCCTGTGTGAGTTCCGCGGCATCGTCCGGATTTGCACACATTTTTAATATTACATTGTAGATACGATTCTGATACTTCAGAACAAGACGTTCCATTGCCGCAGAATCGCCCTGCCAGCATTGTTTAACTAATACCGTATCATCAATGTTGACATTTGCCACTTCCGTCACCGGTTCTCTCCTTAATTAGACTAAAATCACGGCAACAAGTTCCAATATAAATACATTAAAATAATAATGAGGTTCAATTAGCAGGGTATAATCGCAGATTTGGGCCCTTTGGTCAATTCAAATTAACCACAAGGATAAAATTCAAAAACGTATCTTTAAACAACGATTTTTAGCACGCTAAAAAATCAGGGGCTATGTCCTATAATACAACATAGCCCCCTGAATAAACACAAATTATCTGATAAAATCAATATAATCGACATCAATCTTCAAATTGGCCGATCCATCTTACCAGTTTATGTGCATCACATAAATTTTCATTGCAAACAAACCGGGGCCTGACCGGTTATTGAACTATCCGTGTCAATAATATAATCCGCCCTCTTCAACCGCCTGCTAAATCACCGTCTAAGGCGTCGATTCCGGTTCCTCTCGATACAGACGCATATCATCGAAGTAAATTATACCGGAACCACCGGCCTGCGGATTGTTCCTCTCACCGAGGCCAACACCAATACTTTCAATATTGGTAAGGTCAATACCCTGGTCGGCAAATTCCTGAAGGTCGATTCTCCATTCGGTCCACTCATTTAACAAAGATGCATTAGGATCTTCATTATAAACAACAGCACTGTCGTTAAGAACCACATACATCCGCTCAATGGTATTATTTAATACCCCGATATCCTGGTCGGCCCACGGCTCCTGGCTAACATTACCGGTGAAACTAACATTTGAGAACACGGCCTCACATACCTCGTCGGCATTATGCGCAGTCACTGCCAAACCGAAATACACAGTTGCATTCATGCCTACGGTTTCGGTACCTATTTGTGTCCACGAGCTGCCATCGGACGAATAAGAGGCCGTAATATCACCGGAAATGGAACGCTCTAACTTTA
>JASFVS010000299.1:0-4109 GCA_050049715.1 Phycisphaerales bacterium | reverse complement strand
ACTCCGCATTACTGAAAATTCCGTAAATTGTGTATGGTCCGTCGGACAGCAAGCCCGCTTCGGCCAATATTTTTTCTTCTTTTTCCGACAACGTATGGGCTTTCCGCCGCTGGATGTCATATAGTTTCATTTTATAAATTTTCAGGCCGGACTTTTGTTTAATGAACTTGTCGATTGTCTTTTTATCCATCCCTGCGATTTCCGGCGTAATGAATGCTGAAAGGGAATTGTAATTGGTACCGAGCTGCTGCATTTCCTGTTCCATTGCGATGTACTTCGAATTGCTCTTGTCCTCATCGGATTTCATGCTCGCATAGCTGTAGAGGCGCCCGAACTCTTTAGAGATGTGGCTGTCGAATTCCAGACAGGCCAGCAGTTTGGAAGCGGAGCCTGCCAGTTTGCCTTCGTACTTTTTAATTTCATCGAATTGGGCAGCAAGTTTCTGTTTGGCCTGGTTCCACGCCTGGTCCGAAGGGTAGAGGTCTTCCAGTTTCCATTTGTATTGTTCGGGAACTTCCGTTCTTTCAAGGGTTTGTGCCGCAACATTGACCTGTAATAATATAGTTGCCGCAACCAGTATAAAAATGATGTTTGAAAGCTTGTTCATTTTTTTCTCCTAATGTGTAAATCTTTGTAGGTATATTTTGCATTTATAAGCTGCTTAAAAAGCCCGTATATATTAAGATATTTAGCTGTTCACTGTCAATCATTCAGCTACTATACGCCTAAGATGTTGCTGCGCCCAGATGGCAAGCCCTGCGCCTGCCAGTAAAACCATTCCGAAAAGCAATTGAATTCCGGTCAATGTTTCCCGGAAAACCACGTATGATATCCCAAGGACCATAAACGGCTGAGCCAGCAGAACCAGCGCCGGGATTGTTGCCCCGATTCGTTTCATCGAAGCATAGTACAAAGCATGCGCCAGTGCTATGGATGTCACGCCAGAAATCACTATACACGCCCACTGCCATGCGCCCATTTTTACACACTCTCCGACCTCGCCAAACGTAAGCGCCAGCACAAAAAGTCCGCCGACCGTATATATGCTCAGCACAGAAAAGCCGTGCCGGGAATCGATGTCCTTAAAAGCAATCTTCGCAGAAATCGTATAGACAGCCCACATAAATGCCATCACAAGCGCAATAATTATACCCGTCAGCGTTTTTGTTGCGGTGAAATCTTCCTTGAAATACACAACACCGAATACTCCGATGACTAAAAGCACAAGTCCCGACCAGAACCGTTTGCTTTTTACTAATGTTTTTTCCTCTGCGAAGAAGACAAGTGAAAAACTCGCCGTCCAGATAATCGACGTTTTTGTCAGCAGTGTCATGAAACCCGGCTCGATATAATAAAAGGCACAGGCGTATAGACTTTGCATAGTGATATTCGCAAGGGCCGGCACAATCGCCTTCCACCAGATCTTTTTATCTAATTGTTTTTTATTAATGGAAACAATTAGCATCGGTAGCCACACCAAACACGCCACCGAATATCGAAGCAGATTCTGCGTCCACGAATCCACATATCCTGTAAAGTACTTTATAAAAATCGGGCCCAGTGTCCAGAATATCAGCGCCCCGATACAGGCAAATGTCCCTGACAAATCGATTTTTCGAATGTTAGTATGATTACTCAAAGAAGACTCCGTGCTTTTTGATATGTGTAATTCGCAGGATATTGTCAATCCAGCATTTCAATTACTATTTTTGCGACTTCATCACGCGCCTTTTTCCTGGCTAACGGTTCTGCTAATTTAGTCAGCTCGCCGCTGATTTGGGCCAGCTTTTCTTTATCTTCCAAAAGCCGCTCAATACTCTCGATTATTGGCTCAACGGATTCGAAATAGGGCATAAATTCAGGCACTAATTCTTTCTTTGCCAAGATGTTAACCAGGGACAGGTATTTCGTTCTTATCAGCCACCAGCCAACCAGATACCACAGTATTTTGCTGGATTGATACATTATCACCATAGGACAGCCAGCCGCCGCTACCTCAAGCGTTGCGCTGCCGCTGGTCACGATGGTAAAATCGACCTCACCGGCTGTTTTATTGACTGAGCTGATTGTGTAATCGCACTCGAAGCCGGGGGTTTGGGTATTTCGTAATATTTGTTCCCGCTCGGTATCCACCGCGACGGTAATAAATGTAACGTTCGGATACTTTTCTTTCAACCTTAGTGCTATCTGCTGCATTGGCTTCCAGATTGAGTCTATCTCAGTATTGCGTGAGCCCGGCATGAGTGCTATTTTCGAGTTTTCAGGTTCGAAGTCGTCGTATTTTTTGTAATGTTCCAAATCGATTTGCAATTTATCTAATAGCGGATTGCCGACAAAAGTCACATCTATTCCTCTTTGGCCGAACCAGTCCTGTTCGAAAGGTAATATACAGCAAAGTTTATTGCAGTACCTGCGGAGCTTGTAAATCCGCCATTTGGCCCACGCCCAAAGTTGCGGGGCGACGTAGAAGATGGTTTTTATGCCTGCTTTTTTTGCGCCTTTTGCGATATGGAAATTAAAGGAAGGGGAATCGCATACGATGACCAAATCGACCTCATTGCTTTTCAGATAGCGATTTATTCTCAGGCCCAATTTTATATATCGGCCGACGTGTTTGAAGGCGTTATATAACATAACCGCCTGGCCTACGGTTGTATGGAGCAGTTTGCAGCCGGCCTGTTCCATTTTCGGCCCGCCCACGCCGACAAATTCGATATCACAGCCGGTATTTTGTAAAGACGTTATCAGGCCGGCACAATGGGCGTCGCCGCTTGGCTCGGCGGCACTAAGAAAGATTCGATACTTTTTGTCCTTGTTCGGCATAAGCGTATTTGTTTACCAATATTTACCTAAAACATCAACAGGAAATATAATTGAATGATTACCTATTTTAACTTTGGGTTTGTTTTGCATAAAAAGGGTCGATTTGTCGAATGTTCTTTACAGATGTAAAGATGATTATAGATACGTAAGTAGTTGTTTTGTAGATGCTTATTAATGTTTGATGTAAGCTGATCGCGATTAATAATAGTGAAAACGGGCAAAATATTATCGGACGTTGTGGGCGTGTGGGGTGAGGAATAAGTAAGGGGGAGGAAGAAGTAGCGGGGGGAGGGGTGGACGGTGTAGAGGAGAGAAAATTAAAAGTTAAAATGCAAAAGGCAAAATTGAGGAACCGCTGCGCGATAGTTTTCATAATTCGATTTTCTGTAAGTTCTAAAGAATATTGACTATTTAGACATGAAAACGAAATGTCTCATCGCCGGCTGGCCCGTCTAAAGCCGGGTAAACTCCGCGTCGGCCATTTGGCCGATATGTGGGTATTATACCATATCTTGACTCTAAAATCAATTGAAATCGGCTTTAAATGTCCGAGACTCCACACTGTATACATGATGCTCGGAGAGACGTATTTCTACCCCCCTGTTGCAGGCTATGAGTGTAGCTCCTCGGGGGTAAACTCCGGCCAGCATGAGGTGCCTTTAGGCACATATATAAGAAAAGGCATTTTTAATAGCATTTCTATCGAAAGCCAGCATGAGTATCGAACAATCACGTAGGCACAAAGGGCCGGAGTGATAAATAAAAAAGAGCGAACTGAAGATAGAAATGCTATTAGCAATAATGTAGTGAAACGAAGGTAGAAATGCGTTTTACCATCCACTTCGCACACTGCGTTCGCTCAGTGGCTGCCACTCGGTGTTAGGTAAAGATAAAAAAACTGGACAATTGCTTACAGGCAATTTTTATGAAAAACAATGTTGTTTGTAAGATGAAGCAGCGATTACTACACTTATCATCCCTCTTCCCATTTTGTTGAAACAAATTTAATTTCTTCAATACGAGGGTAATTAAGTTTTTTGTTTTGCGTAAAGTTCACACTCCAATGGATTTCAAATTTGGACTGACCAGTAGCAATATCTACCTTCTTCACTTTCGGTGTTTCAGGTTGTACTCCACTAAGCGCAGATAATAAAGCAGATGATAAACCAGAATAACTAGTGTACGGTGTTTCGGGTTGTACTCCACTAAGCGCAGATGAGAAATTAGAGTAATTGGTATACGGTGTTTCAGGTTGTACTCCACCAAGCATAGATGATACATTAGAG
>JASFVS010000298.1:0-4119 GCA_050049715.1 Phycisphaerales bacterium | reverse complement strand
TTTACGATGTGAATGATAATTTGATGGCCTTTACGATTATCGAGGAAAACGGAAATACTCTGGGATATGTCCACAATAAAGACAACATCGAGATTGCATCATCAAAACTAAATGAAGAACTAACACGCCAGTCATGGCACAGGCAAAATAGCCTGCCGGCGGGAATTGAGGGTCGTTTCAGCGAAGCGATACCTGATAGGGAAGAAGTTCATTTTGAACTCATCGGTGACTCGTTATGTCTTGTTGCATACGTCCCAATTATGGGAATGGACTATAATTCTGTAACCGAAGAGATGGAAGCCAAACGAATCGGCACAATCATAACAACCCAGAAGCTCGATGCTGCTTTCGTTGAGAAGATGTCCGAGTTAAGCGGGATTGATATAAACATTTTCGCTGCGGATTATGGATTGACTGCCGGTACTTATGGGGACTATAAGAAATTTGACATCAGCAGATTTGAAGATGCAGAACATGGATGCATCTTGGCTACCCATACAGTGATGTTTAATAGTGTTGACTTGGCTGATGGAAGCTACTTTCAGGGCGTTTTGCCCATATACCATAATTCAAAGTGTATAGCTGCGATTGTTTCTCTTTATTCCAAAGATATTGCCAGGGCCAATACAGTTCAAATAATTAAACTATTGAGCTTAGTATATCTTGTCGGCATTCTGTTGATAGTACCGATTACCATTCTGGTCGTAGTGCGCGGAATAATCAATCCGATAGCGAGAATAGCTTCTATGATGCGGGAGATAGCACATAAAAAAGATTTCACCAAGGTACTCAATATTGAACGCAAAGATGAGATAGGGGACCTTGTTTCCTCCTTCAATGAAATGACCGCTAATCTGCGGCAATCAACTACGTCGATAGATAATCTCAATAAAGAGGTCAGCGAGCGTAAGCAGGCTCAAGAGGAATTATCACAATTATTGTCATTGCATACCGCAACTCTGGAGGCCACCGCCGACGGCATTCTTGTCGTTGACTTACAGGGAAAAGTTGTCGGCAGAAATCAGAAGTTCATTCAGTTATGGTGTATACCTGACAATATAGCTGAAACAAAAGATGATAAGAAACTACTTTCACACGTGCTTGAACAGTTAGTTGACCCCGAAGCGTTTCTAACAGAAGTCAAAAGGCTATATTCTAATCCAGAAGAACAATCATTTGATATTCTGAACTTCAAAGATGGCCGAGTATTTGAGAGGTATTCCCAACCCCATAGGATTGGTGAAAAAATCGTCGGTAGGGTCTGGAGTTTTAGCGATATAACCGAACGTAAACGTGCCGAGGCCGAGCTTAAAGAAGCCCAAGAAAAACTCGTTGAGACAGCACACCAAGCCGGCATGGCCGAAGTGGCAACCGATGTGTTACACAACGTGGGAAATGTTCTCAATAGTATTAATGTATCTACCTCTCTGCTGACAGAAAAAGTTTCAAACTCAAAGCTTAAGGGTCTTGAGAAAGTGGCAGGTGTCATTAACGACCATATCGATGACCTTGCAACATTTCTTGTTGAAGACCCGCAGGGTAAACATGTACCCGTATATTTGACCGAAGTAAGTAAATTACTGAATAACGAGCATGCCGAGATTCTCAGCACTTTACGGATACTGAGTGAAAACGTCGAGCATGTTAAGAACATCGTCGGCATGCAGCAATCGTACGCTAAGGTCTCGGGTGTCGAAGTTTCTGTCTCTCTTACTGAATTGGTCGAAGACGCCATTCAGATAAACATTGCAGGTTTGGAACGACACGGAGCTGTATTGAAGCGCGAATTCGACGAGCTTCCTGATGTTGAAATCGATAAACAAAAAGTGCTCCAGATAGTAGTCAATTTGATAAATAACGCTAAATATGCTGTGACCGCCGGCAGTAAAGAAAACAGGCTAATAACAACGCGAATTTACAAACATAATGAGAGAAACTTCAGAATAGAAGTATCCGACAACGGCATCGGGATATCGGAGGAAAATCTAACGAAGATATTCAACCATGGCTTTACAACCAAACAAAGTGGTCATGGCTTTGGACTGCACAGTGGTGCTCTGGCTGCCGTGGAGTTGGGTGGGTCTTTGACCGCTCACAGCAACGGTATAGAGCAGGGAGCAACATTCACTTTGGAATTACCATTTAAGCCAATTAAGGTGAAGCAATAAATAAAATGTTTTATAAAAAGGCAATCGAAATGAACTTAAGCACACAATTTAAATCCAGGCGACAGATACTCGATTTTATAATGTTATTTGTAGTCTGTGTACTTTTATGCGGCTGTCGCTTAAAAAAACAAAAAGTGTATCGAGTGGGTATTATCTCCGGCCTCGAAGTATTCTCCACTACAACAGATGGCTACATAGCCGGATTAACAGAGTTGGGCTATAAAGAAGGCGAGAATATAGTTTACGACGCTCACGAAGTGTATACCGGAGAGGCAAGCATACAGAAAGTGCTTGATAAATTTGTAGCCGACAAAGTTGATTTGATTTTCACATTTCCTACTGAACCGGCCATGTTAGCCAAGGCGGTTACCCGGGGAACAAACATACCAGTTGTTTTTGCCATGGGAACCATCGAAGGAAACGATTTGGTGGAAAGCGTACGCCAACCGGGCGGAAATATTACCGGTATTCGTTACAGCGGTCCGGATTTATTCGTTAAGTATCTCGAGTTTTTACTCGAACTCTCGCCGAATGCCAAACGAGTATGGCTGACCTATGACCCGGACTACCCCGCTATTCCCAGCACTCTCGGAGCATTGCGCCCGGCGGCGTCGTCAGTAGGAGTAACACTGGTCGAATTGCCGGTTAAAAGTCCGGCAGAAATTGCGGCTGATTTAAAAATGCGAGACCAATTGAGTGACGTTGGAATAGATGGTATTCTGATGGTTCCGGGCATTTCACATGCTCCTGATAGTTGGGCAGCGATCAGTGCGTTTTCGGCCAAACACAAATTACCTATAGCTGGCGGTCTTCCTATTGCTGTCGAGAAGGGAGAGACTGTTTTTACATATATGCCAGACAATATTGAAGTCGGCAAGTTAGCTGCAACCCAGACTAACAAGATACTAAAAGGTACTTCAGCAGGCACTATCCCTGTGGTCACGCCGGAACCCCGTTTAAGGCTTAATTACAAACTGGCTCAGGAACTAGGATTGAACATCAGTAAAGGTCTGTTGAACAGAGCCGATGAAATAATTCGTTAAAAAAGATGATTCAAATGAATAAAAGTAAACAAATTAGTGTTGGGCACCGAATACTGCTCGTTATTTTGATAATTGTAACTTGTGTGTTTTTGGGCGGTTGTGCTGAAAAAAAACAACAAGAGAAAAAGGTGTATCGTGTGGGTATTCTATCCGGGTTCGATACTTTGGCCGTTATAAACGATAGCTTCAAGGCCGGGATGACAGAGTTGGGCTATACAGAGGGTAAAAATATTGACTATGATATACAGAAGACCAACTTTGAGCCTGATAAAGAGCAGCAAATTCTCAAGAAATTCGTAGATGACAAGGTTGATTTGATATTCACATTTCCCACGGAGGTATCCCTAAAGGCCAAGGCAGCCACCCAAGGAACAGGAGTTCCGGTGGTTTTTTCCTACTCTTCAATAGAAGGTAATGACCTTGTGGACAGTGTGCGCCAACCTGGCGGGAACATAACCGGTGTGCGGGAGCCTGGTACAGACATTTTTGTCAAGCGCCTGGAGATTTTACATGAGCTGATGCCTGAGGCCAGACGGGTTTATATAAATTATAACCCGGATGTCCCTTTTATCCTGCCAGCGCTTGACCTTTTACGCAAGGCATCCACTTCAATGAATATAACATTGGTGGAAAATGCTGCTACAACTGCGGAAGAGATTAAGTCTGATTTGCAAGCGCGAGCTGCATTAGACGATATTGGCATAGATGCCATACTAATAATGGCTGAACCTACTTCTGTCTCGCCTCCTGCTCTTGAAGCAATGATCAATTTTGCGACTGAACACGAAATACCCATTGGAGGACTTGGAATTTACACAATCAGAGAGAGTATTATTTTTGGTTATGAGATTACTATTTATGATATGGGCAAGCTGGCTGCAGTCCTGGCTGACAAAGTCCTCAAAGGC
>JASFVS010000297.1:0-4125 GCA_050049715.1 Phycisphaerales bacterium | reverse complement strand
AAGATGAAATAAAGCTGATGAAAGAGAATTTCGGCTGGGACCCGGATAAAAGCTTCCATGTTCCCGAAAAGGTGTCGGCTTATATGGAAAAGGTCAAAACGAAGGGGGCGGAGGCGGAGAAGGCGTGGAAAGAGATGTTTGCCGATTATACCAGGGAGTATCCGGATTTGGCAAAGCAGTTTCGTAATGCCACGGCCGGTAAATTGAGCGTTAATATTGATGAGATTCTGCCGGAGTTCGAGGCAGGTAGTTCCATGGCTACTCGCAAGGCTTCCGGGAAAGTTTTGGATGCGGTAATGCCGAAGCTGCCGTTTTTTATGGGTGGGTCTGCTGATTTGACACCATCGAATCTTACGCTGTTCGCAGACGGAAAAGATTTCCAGAAAGACTGCCCAGAAGGCAGGTATTTACGCTTCGGAATCAGAGAGCACGGAATGGGTGCTATAGTGAATGGAATTTCCGTCAGTAGATTGCTAAGGGCATACGGTGGGACGTTCCTTGTCTTTTCGGATTATATGCGTGGCGCGATTCGCGTTGCAGCGCTTTCGAAGTATCCGAGTATATTTATATTTACTCACGATAGTATCGGCGTGGGTGAGGATGGCCCGACCCATCAGCCGGTCGAGCATGCGGCGGCCCTGCGGGCGATACCGAATCTATTGGTGTTCAGGCCGGCTGATGCAAACGAGACGGCGCAGGCGTGGAAATATACTTTAACACATCGAGATGCACCGGTGACTTTGCTTTTGACCCGGCAGGGATTGACCGTTTTAGACCAGAATAAATACGGTTCAGCAGAAAACGTCAACAAAGGTGCTTACGTGCTGGTTGGTGCCGACGAGCCTGATGTATTACTTTTGGCCAGCGGCTCAGAGGTTGGTGTTGCATTGGATGCGGCGGAGAAATTAGCTGCTGAAAATATCGCCGCGCAGGTCGTAAGTATGCCGTGCTGGGAGTTGTTCGAAAAGCAGAGTCAGGAGTATAAGGATTCTGTTATCCCGCCAGCGATAAAAGCGAGGGTCGGCATCGAAGCAGGGATAGAATTGGGCTGGAATAAGTGGATTGGTGATAATGGTGTTTTCATTGGTATGTCATCATTCGGCGCATCAGCGCCGGCTAAAGTCTGTTTCGAAAAGTTCGGCATTACGGCTGATAATGTTGTGCAGGCGGCTAAGAAATCTATGGCGGGTAGTGCATAGTATTTCATATTTTGTGAAGTCTGGACAAGTTAAAGATAAAATTAGATTGTTTCAAGGGTATGACATATTTGTCATGCCCTTTTTTCGTTAATAACATTTCTAAAAGATTCTCGCTTATAGATTGCCTACAGGTTATACTTTATTTGTAGTTTTAGTATAACGCCCTATGGAACTGGGGACAGACAAAGTTGTTTCTGAGATAATCTCCCGGCTTGAGGCCACAAAAGGGGGGCGGGGGGTGGTAAAAGTCGAGGGGACATGGGGGTCGTTTGCGCGCCTTTTAACGGCGTACATATCAGAACGAATTCGCCGGCCGATTCTCTATATATGTCCGCATATTGACGATGCCGACAAGGCCGCTGATGATTTGTATGCTTTCGGAGGCAAAAGAGTCGATGTATTCAACGCATGGGAGGGCGAGGAAGATTTAGCGGATGCCACTGATGAAATAAGGGCTGAAAGGCTTAAAATCGTCTCTCGTCTTTCGGATATTATATCCGGTGAAAGTAATTTTATCATACCCGCATCGATTCAGGCGCTTTGTCAGCCCGTTCCCAAACCGGAAGCAATAGAGGCCAGTTGTCTTAAACTGGGTACGGAAAAAGAAAAATCCCCGGAACAGGTGATTGAATGGCTCGTGGAGAATGGATTCGAGCGGGTGGAGGGAATTGATTTGCCGGGTCAGTTTGCACGCCGGGGGGGAATTATTGATATTTATGCGCCGCTTGTTGGCGATAAGCTGTTTCAGGATGATGAGTCAGATGGACAGTCACAGGATGCCGGGGCTGTCAGGATTGAATTCTTTGGTGATATCATCGAGAGTATTCGCGAAATTAATCTGGATACGCAGCGCTCAACCCGACAAATACAAAGTATCGGAATAATATCTGCAGTTTGCGGCGGCACGGCCGAACAGAGGGAGCTTTTTGTAAATATCCTGCCGAAGGATACTATAATAATTTTCGAAGAGCCGAATGATGTTGAGGAGGTTGCGCAGGTGTTTTTGAGCAGGGCCGAAGATACGAGCCGGCTTTATAAGTGGGCGGATATTTATAAGGCGGCGGAGAATTTTGCACAGCTTCATATCTGTAGATTCGCCACGGGAGGGACGGACGATTTTCTGAAAGTGGATGTTAAAAGCGTGCAGCAGTTTCAGCATAAAGCGACTTCGGTCTGGTCCGGGCATAAGGCGGCCTTGGAAGATTTGGTGCGGGAGGCAAAACAGGGCAGGGAGGTGTTTTTATACTGCGAGAGTGCGGCCGAGATTAAACGTGTGGGCGAGATTATAAAAGAGATTAATAAAGAGATACCGGCTCGGTTCAAACTGTTATTGGGATTTATTCATCAGGGTTTTGTAATAAGCTCGCTTAATCGAATTACAGTGAGCCATCACGAGCTGTTCGGTCAGTACGCACTTCGAAGAAGGCGCAGGGTCGCGCGGGCGACGTCGCCGGTGGATACTCTCAGTGATTTACAGGAAGGTGATTACATCGTACATGCTTCGTACGGCATAGGTAAGTTTTCAGGGATTAAAACGATAGAAGAAAAAGGGGGGGCGAATGAGTATCTTACAATTGAGTATGCCGATGGCGTGAAGGTGCAGGTTTCGGTGCGTAATATCGCGCTTGTTCAGAAGTATATCGGGACAAGCCCGAAACGCCCAAAGCTTAGTAAAATCGGCTCTAAAAGATGGCAGAAACAGAAAGAAAAAGTTGCGAATTCCGTCAGAGACCTGGCGGTCGAATTGCTCGAAGTCCAGGCAAGGCGTCAGGCGACGGGCGGAATTGCGTATGCGGAGGACTCGAACTGGCAGATGGAGTTCGAGCAGTCGTTCCTGTATCAGGAGACCCCCGACCAGACCACCGCTATCGAGCAAATCAAGACGGATATGCAGCAAGCTATAGTTATGGACAGGCTGTTGTGTGGGGATGTAGGTTACGGCAAGACGGAACTTGCAATGCGTGCGGCGTTTAAGGCGATTGAGAATGGAAAACAGGTAGCAGTTTTGACGCCGACGACCGTATTGTGTGTTCAACACGGCCGGACGTTTACAGAGCGATTTGCAGATTTTCCGGTTTGTATCGAGGTGCTGAATCGATTCAAAACGACAAAGCAGGCAAAAGACATAATCGCGCGGGCGAGGGCTGGCAAAGTCGATGTGCTTATAGGAACGCATCGGCTTTTCAGCGGAGATGTCGGATTCAAAGATTTGGGACTTTTAGTAATTGACGAAGAGCAGCGATTCGGCGTCGAGCATAAAGAAAAGCTTAAAAAGCTGCGCGCCAACGTCGATATTCTTACAATGACGGCCACGCCGATTCCGCGAACGCTGCATATGTCGCTTTTAGGGCTGCGGGATATTAGTTCTCTGACGACGCCGCCTTTGGACAGGCGAAGTATAGTGACGTCCGTTACCGCCTACAACGATGCACTTATCAAAAAAGCAATTTACCGCGAGCTGAATCGTCAGGGACAGGTGTTCTTTTTACATAACAGGGTCAAATCGATTGATAAAAAAGCATGGGAAATCCAGAAGCTTGTAAGCGATGCAAAAGTTACCATTGCGCACGGCCAGATGAGCAAAAGCGAGCTTGAGACGGCAATGATAGAGTTTGTAACAGGTGTTACTGATGTGCTCGTGTGCACCACGATTATCGAATCGGGGCTGGATATTCCGAATGCGAATACGATTTTTATAAATGATGCGGACAGGTTCGGATTAGCGGAATTACATCAGCTTCGTGGAAGGGTGGGCAGGTACAAACACCGGGCGTATGCCTATATGCTTCTGCCTCGGTCACGAACGATTACGCCGCTTGCGGCCAAACGATTAAAAGCTATCGAAGAATATTCGCATTTGGGTGCGGGCTTTCGGATAGCTTTGCGGGATTTGGAAATTCGCGGGGCGGGCAATATTTTAGGTGCC
>JASFVS010000296.1:0-4130 GCA_050049715.1 Phycisphaerales bacterium | reverse complement strand
TACATAGCAGAAGGAGGATACAGCGCTCTTGCAAAGGTGATTTCTTCGATGACACCCGAAGAGGTAATCTCAGAAGTAGAAGTGTCAGGTCTAAGGGGTCGGGGCGGCGGAGGCTTCCCAACTGCACGAAAATGGCGTTCCTGCCGTGAGGCCGAAAGCTCTCCCAAATATGTCATCTGCAACGGTGATGAGGGCGACCCGGGAGCTTTTATGGACCGTTCCATCATGGAAGGAAATCCGCACTCTGTCATAGAAGGTATGCTCATCGGCGCATATGCCATTGGGTCGGAACATGGTTATATCTACGTTCGCAATGAGTATCCTATGGCCGTGGAGCATCTGAAAACTGCAATCTCACAAGCTCGCGAAATGGGATTGCTGGGCAAGAACATATTAGGCAGCCCGCTTTCTTTCGATATAAGAATCAACCGAGGTGGTGGCGCGTTCGTCTGTGGCGAGTCCACGGCGTTAATGGCCTCGCTGGAAGGCCGTTCCGGCGAACCACGAGCTAAATATGTCCACACGGTGGAAAGCGGCCTTCGGGGCAAACCCACCAATCTTAACAATGTAGAAACATGGGCCAATATACCACAAATCATAAAACGTGGCGGGGAATGGTTTGCCGGTATCGGAACAGAGAAGTCTAAAGGAACGAAAGTATTCAGCCTGGTTGGAAATGTGGTTAATACCGGATTGGTCGAGGTTCCTATGGGCATCACACTGCGACAAATTATCGACGAAATCGGCGGAGGTATACGCGGCGGCAAACGTTTCAAGGCCGTCCAGACAGGCGGTCCTTCCGGTGGCTGCATACCAGCCGAACACCTTGATGCTCGTGTAGACTTTGACGAACTGACCAAGCTTGGCTCCATGATGGGCTCCGGCGGCATGATTGTTATGGATGAGAACACCTGTATGGTGAAGGTCGCAAAGTACTTCACTGAATTTCTTCAAAAAGAATCGTGCGGAAAATGCACTCCTTGTCGGGAAGGCCTGTCTCAGATGCTATACATTCTCGAACGTATAACAAAGGGAGAGGGAGAGATTGGTGAAGTCGATAAGCTTGAGCGGTTGGCTGAACTCCTGGAAGGAACGGCTTTGTGCGCCCTTGGTAAGACTGCTGCAAACCCGGTTCTCTCCACAATACGCTTCTTCCGTGACGAATACGACGCACACATTTTGGACCACCACTGCCCGGCCAAAGAATGTCGCGGCCTGTTCCGCTATGAGATTGATCCCGAGGCCTGCAAAGCCTGCGGTATATGTCTAAAGAACTGCCCGGTGGATGCAATCACCGGGGAGAAAAAAGTACCCCATGTCATTAACCAGAAAAAATGTACGCTTTGCGGAACATGCTGGGAAAAATGTCCCTTTACTGCCGTGTTAAAAGTATAAAGAAAGGTTGGCAAGTGCCTAAAGTAACAATAGACGGATGTAAGGTTGAGGTGGAAAAGGGTGCAACCGTTCTCGATGCCGCCAAAAAGGCCGGGATATGGATTCCGACCCTTTGTTACCATGAAGCTATCTCAAACGATGCAGTGTGTCGGCTCTGTATGGTAGAGCTTGACCGCGGCGACTGGAGGCAGCTAATAACAGCTTGCAATTACCCTGTACGCCGGGACATTGTAGTTTATGTCTCCAGTGAAAGAGCCCAGCAGGCTCGCCGCGGTGTTATGGAGCTATTACTTGCCAGAGCGCCGGAAAGCCAGGAACTCAGAGAATTGGCTGAGCGTATGGGAGTAAAAGAAACACGCTACCCCAATGTCACGGAGAGCCAACGAAATTGTATCTTATGTGGCATGTGCGTTCGTGTATGCGAAGAAATCATTGGAAAATCGGCTATTGGCTTTGCCGAACGCGGCGTGAACCGGGCTGTGGTAGCGCCATTCCGGCAACCTTCCGAAGATTGTATCGGTTGCGGAGTGTGTGAAGCTATTTGCCCGGTGGGAACCATCAAAATCAGGATTCATCAAGACTCAAAAGAGGTAGAAATATCACCATTCAAATCACGGGCGAAGTTACTTGTTTGCCGGCAATGTGGAGAACCCATAGTCAGTATGCAGGTGAGTGAGCACATCTTGAACAAACTTAAATTAGCGAATTGTGAAGAATTCCTCGAACGAATACACCTCTGTCCAAAATGCAAAAAACTGCAAACTACCGTACGGCTTAAAGCTTCTACGGTTTACAAATAAGGAATGAGTGTGTTTGTAAAATATGATGTAAGGACAAGCAGAGCCAATAGTTGTGCTTGAAGTATCAAACGAAATACGATAATTTGTTAGAGTAAATTGAGTGTTGGGGTATTTTTCATGGATCCAGAAAAATTTAGTAGCGACAAAGCAACACAAGAAATGCTTAAGTGCATGTCTGAAACGGACATAGAAAGCGCCTGGGACAGATTTGAGCAGCAAGAGCCTCAATGCGGTTTCGGCAAACTCGGTATATGCTGCCGAAACTGCTCAATGGGACCCTGTCGAGTTGACCCATTTGGAGAAGGGCCACAAACGGGCATATGTGGCGCCACCGCCGATACAATCGCTGCAAGAAATTTACTGCGAATGATTGCCAGCGGGGCTGCCGCACATTCCGACCATGGCCGCGACATCGCTCATACTTTCAAAATGGCTGTTGAAAGCGATAACTGTGATTATACTATCAAAGATGAACTGAAATTGAGGGAAGTTGCAGCAAGATATGGAATCAAGGTAGAAGGCAGAGGCACAAAGGAAATCGGTAGCGAACTAGCTAATGCAGTGTTAGTCGAATTTGGAAAGCAAGACGGAACACTTGTAAGTGCAGCAGCCTATCCACCGCCTGCCAGACAAAAGATCTGGAAAGAGTTCGGTGTAACCCCCCGTTCCATTGACCGCGAAATTGTCGAGATTATGCACAGGACACATATCGGCGTAGGCTCAGACTATAAAAATCTCATAAAACAAGGCATCCGAGCTTCTTTAGCAGATGGCTGGGGCGGATCGCTTATTGCCACGGAGCTTTCGGACATTATGTTTGGAAGTCCCTGGCCGATTCGATTTGGAGCTAATCTCGGAGCCCTTGACGCAAAGAAGGTCAATTTAATCGTGCATGGCCACGAACCTACGCTATCGGACATAATCGTGGCGGTTTCGCAGGAACCGGAAATGATAAAAATGGCCGAGGACGAAGGCGCCACAGGCATCAACCTCGCAGGGATATGCTGCACCGCTAATGAGATTCTAATGCGTCACGGGATACCGGTCGCCGGCAACTTCCTGCAACAAGAATTAGCTCTGATGACCGGCGTCGTGGAGGTAATGCTGGTTGACGTTCAATGTATTATGCCTGCGGTCGGGTCTCTATCCGACTGCTTCCATACCAAGCTGATTACTACATCTCCAAAATGCAAGATTGCCGGGGCAGAGCACATTGAATTCCATGAGGACAAAGCCGCCGAAACAGCAAGAGAAATCATCAAGGTTGCTATCAAAAACTTCGCAAACAGAAAAGGTCAAGGAAAGATTCCAAAGGCAATGGAGCGCGGAATCGCAGGTTTTACAACGGAAAATATCTTTTACCACCTCGGCGGTCGATTTCGCGCAAGCTACCGCCCATTAAATGACAATATTATTAACGGCAGAATCCGTGGTGCCGCCGGCGTTGTTGGCTGCAATAATCCAAAGCAGGTACACGACTACGGCCACCTTACAATGATAAAGGAACTTATCAAAAACGATGTTATAGTCGTGAGTACTGGTTGTAGCGCAGTAGCAGCCGGCAAAGCCGGTTTAATGAGACCGGACGCGGCAGCAAAATATTGTGGTAAAGGGCTGGCTGAGGTCTGTGAGGCAGTTGGCATTCCGCCAGTGCTCCACGTTGGCTCCTGCGTGGACAACAGCAGGATTTTGACAATTCTGTCAAATGTCGTAGCCGAGGGTGGTCTCGGTGAGGATATTTCAGAATTACCTGTCGCAGGCGCCGCACCTGAATGGATGTCAGAAAAGGCAATATCAATCGGAATGTATTTCGTATCCTCAGGAGTATATACCGTTATCGGTGAACCGCTGCCTATCATCGGAGCACCCAATTTAACACGCTATCTAACCGAAGAAATTGAAAATGACGTAGGCGGCAAATGGGCCTTCGAACGT
>JASFVS010000295.1:0-4137 GCA_050049715.1 Phycisphaerales bacterium | reverse complement strand
ATGGACTGCTGAGACCGGAGCCGATGGCCCCGAATACGATGACGGTGAATTGCATCATATGGTAAGTACCATTGATGCGGATGAGATTACTCTGTACATTGACGGCGAACTGATTGCTGCCACTCCTTTGGCGGAGAACAATAGTATCGCCGGCCTTAGCAATAACTTAGCTTACCTTGCAAAGGGTGGTTATGGCGGTGACCCCGAGTGGATTGGCGCTATTCATGAGTTCAATATCTACAACAGGGCTTTAACCGAGCAGGAAGTTAGCTATCTTGCCGGTGGGCGTGCAACACCGGTTAACCCGGGCACTGATGGCTTGATTGCTTACTACAAACTTGATGGCGATGTAGCAGATGCTTCCGGCAACGCACTCGACGGTACTATAATGGGTGAGCCGAACTTTGTCGAAGGTATGATTGGTATGGGTCTGCAGCTCGACGGTGTCGATGACTACGTTGACTTCGGCAATGACCCAATCTTCGACCTTACCGGCAGTGAGGTTACGCTTACTGATTGGGTGAACGTAAATGATTTTGGCAACGGTGAGAATGACCCCTGGATTGGCAAAGGCGACACCTCTTATATGCTTAAAGGTCACAGAGATGGCACTCAAATAGAATTCTTCATCTATGATGGCGGCTGGATAGCAGCCCATGCCGATGTGGGCGCAGATGCTAATAACACCTGGCTCCATGCGGCGGGAACCTTCGACAACGAAAAGCTGGTTATTTACGTCGATGGTGAAATAAGCGCTACTTTAGACTATGAGGGCGGCGGCATATTGAACAATGAGTACAACGTCGCATTAGGCTCGAATTCTCAGGCGAGCGGTCGTTTCTCCGAAGGTATTCACGATGAGGTTATGGTTTACAACAGGGCCTTGTCTGCTGGTGAGATTCGTTACCTTGCAGGTTTTAGAGCGAAGGTCGACCCCGGCACAGATGGTCTGGTTGCTTATTATGCGCTTGATAACGATGCTAATGATGCTTCCGGCAACGGACTTGACGGTGCCCTTATGGGCGACCCGAACTTTGTCGAAGGCATAGCTGGAATGGCAATGGACCTCGATGGTGTTGATGACTATATTGACTGTGGCAACGACCCGGTCATTGATGCAATCAGCGAGATTTCGGTCTCCGCATGGTTAAATATCAGGTCGATTAACACCGCCTGGCAGGCCGCGGTCGCAAAGGGTGAGAACGCCTGGAGGCTTAGTAACGTGAATATGGACCCGAGGTTCCACTTTGGTGTCACTTGGTGGAATCAACCCGAAGTCTATTCGGTCGATGGAGTCACTGAGGTTGGCTTCGACGAATGGCATCACGTTACCGGAACGTATGATGGTGCAGACGTCAAGATATATTTGGACGGAGCGCTTGACGCGAGTGCCCCAACTACTGTGCCCATAGGCATCAGTACCACAAACCTATTTATTGGCTTGAACCCGGAATCAGATGGCACTTTTTGGGACGGCCTTATTGACGAGGTCATGATCTATCAAAGGGCTTTGTCTGAGGAAGAGGTTCTGTATCTTGCAAGTAAGGAGTAGCTCCGCCGTCCTTGATTGAGGAAAAGCTCAGTCTGGACGTGATGGACATGTTGCTTAATAGCACTATTTCGGGGCCTATACGATATCGTATAGGCCCCGATTCTTTTTAAACGGTGATTAACGTCAGGTTATGTTACACGAACAACGCATGGGTAAGAATGTTATAGGGATGTAAGGAAACAGGAATACTTTATGATTTTCAATTTCTGATTTTACCTGTTACTTTACCTTTGTTTTAATATCAGGGCGAAGTAAATAATTCGGGATCAGCGTCAAGGGGTCTACGAATTGATTGGCTAAAGCTTTTTTCCAGCCGAGCAGGTGAACTTTTGAAGCTCGGGGGCTCCAGTATTTTTCGTCTAAGAATTGGACGGAGTCGGCTTTGAATTTATCTTTATGATATAGAAGACCGTCACCGAGCAGAACAATGGTTTTTTTGTTATGGGTGAATTGGTTTAGGAATTGAGGGGCTGTTATCAAGGAATCTTGAAGAATTTTTTTAAAAGTTCCGTCTTTTTCGTTTTGTTCGTAAACAGCAATAAAAAATTGACCACGCTTGGCATCGAGAATGGTAGCAATTCTTTCGTAACTCGTTTTTTGTGATTCGTTTATCAAATATCGAGCATTTTTTTCTTTTGTAAAATTGATTAGGTTGGCGGCAATTACATCGAGCGTGTTGACAGGTACGACTTTGATGGTATTAGCTATGTGCATCGTTTTTGCGATGGTTACAGCTATACGCAGGCCCGTGAAGCTTCCTGGTCCTATAGATATATAGACATGCTCGATTTGGGAGGGCTTTTGATTAAAGTTTTCCAGGAGATTACAGATGGCCGGTAGAATCTCTGCGCTATGTCTTATTGGTGCGGAAAAAGTGGCTTCGGCGAGTATTTTTCCACCAAGGGCTAATGCGACAGAGCCTATTCGGCTGGATGTCTCGACTGCTAAAACAAGAGGTTTATGTGCCATATTTCGTTATAATGAGTGATTATACCTTGTTAAATAGCCTCGTTATACCCATAAAAAAGGCATTTTTAAGTTACTATTTTTGACCGGGTTAACCTAAACTTTCCAATATGTTTGCTTAAAACCCAAATATTATCGGCCAAGCCGATATAAATCAAATTTTTCTCTTGCAATAGATGCTGCTTTTTTATAAACTCGGTTATCATAAGTCTGTTCTATTCTTGGAACTGGAGGTTGTAAAGAACTGTATTTTATTGGAAGTTTCCTTAAAGAAGGGTGGTATTTTAGGCAGGAGGTTAATTTTGAGCAAGCCGAGTTTCTTAACCAAGTTTTTTGACAGGGGGTCCCTGTCTGTTGTTCTGGTGTTGATTTCATTGCAGATGATAACAATCTCAAATTTGGCTCTATCGCAGGAGAACGAAGGAGATGATAGAGGGGCCGCAATCCGCCGGATAGTTCAAACCTATATTCAAACAGGGCAGGATGAGTACAAAAAAGGTTTCTATGACCAATCGGTAAAAACCTTTCTTATGGCTCAGGGATGGGAGGAATATTTGACTGCCGCTATGCGCAGACAGCTCAACGAACATCTTCAGAAGAGTCAGGCTGCTGCGCTTAAAAGAAGAGGTGCTTTAGATACTTTCCGAAAAGTCGACGAATTGATTAAGATGGATAGACTCGTCGAAGCCAGAGCCTCTCTTGAAAAGATAAGAGATAATGAGTTTTTAACTAAATTGGAACGGAAACAAATAGCCGAAGTATTCAGGCAAATTGACGCTCAATTAATTGAAGACAAATCACGGCTTGAAAAGGCCAAAAGGAATGAGCTTTTGGCTCGTAATGAGTCTGTACAAACCGTTGCGAAGGTTAATAAACTCAATCTGGCGGAACAAAAACAAGCAATCGCAGAACTATACTACCGCAGTCTTGGGTTTTATCGCACCGGCCAGCTTGGAAAGGCCCGTGAAGGATTTAGTAAAGTTGTCGACAGTGGTCTAATACCACCGGCAATGCGTAAGACGGTGGAAGGTTATCTTGTACAAATAGATCAGATGCTGCCAACAAGAGCGGAGCAAACATTTGCTGATAAGCAAGATGAGCCGGTAGTAGTAGCTGTTACTAATCCGGAGTTTACTGAGATGGAAGTTATTGAGCCGGAGACAATGAGGCTGATGTCTGCTGAGCCGGGAGTTAATACGCCGGAGATTGCACCAAGGATAGCTTCGCCAGTAACAGGTCAGAGTAGCTACATAGATGTTATAAACAGTAAAAGAAATATCATACGAAGCCACACAAAAGCGGTTGTGAATGATGCGATAACTAAAACTCACAATTATATGAACCAGGAGATGTTTGATAAAGCGAAGAATGCGGTTGAAACGGCTATACTTACCGTGAATAAATACCAAATGCACCTTGGAGATGAGCTTTTCAAGACTTATAACGATATGCTGGCAGCGTTAACCGAAGAGATATCGGTGAGGGAGAACCAGAGTGCTAAGCAGAGGGAGCATGAAAAGCGTAAAGAAGCAGCAAAAGCTCAACGTGAGTATATAGAACAGATGGAACTTGACAGGGAGCAAAGGATAGCTGAGTTGATGGAGAACGCGCGGTCTTTT
>JASFVS010000264.1:0-4561 GCA_050049715.1 Phycisphaerales bacterium | reverse complement strand
GGGCGGACTGGCGGGCTGTCTCGGGATGATATGCGTTCGTACAATTACCCAATTCACAATGGGAATCGCACTGGGAACTTTGGGGATGACATTTCTGGTCTGGGTTATTGTTGACCCTCTAATTGGTCTGTTGGAGATGTTATTGCCACCTGCGAGCCGAAGGCATCGTGCCGAACGGCTGGCTAAGGCTAAATCTGAAAGAGAGAGGGAACAAAGGGACCGTGAACGTTTGTTGGAGGAAGTGTTGGCAAAGGCCGAATCAGAGCGTGAGTACTGGCGAAAAGTGTTGAAACCACAGGCTGATGAATTAGCTGAGCTTTTGGTAACGGATCGGGTTGACTTTAAGCGGTTAGAGTGTGAGGTTGTTAGTACTGGTGTTAAGGCATGGCAGGTTGGTGGATTAAGTTGCATGCGGGAGCTTCGCGATATGGCGATGGAAATAGCTAAACAGAAAAATGGCAATGACTCCGTAGTTGACTATATAAGTGGCTGGTGGAATGGCATTGGAAACTGGCGAGAGCCGTCGTTTGGTTGAAGGCCGGTTTTAATCAGTATATAGCAAATTTGGCATTAACAATAAAAAAAGGCGAAGTTATACGACTTCGCCTTTTTTTGTTTTTTGTTTAACGTTTAATAATTTCTAAAGTGCTCTTCGTCTTCTCAGCCAGCCGACAAGACCTACGCCGATACTGCTGAGTAGAATCGCGCCGGGCGCGGGGATGACTATAGCATCGTGACTAAACCAATACTCACCGGGTTGCAGGACCAGGGGTGTATCCAGTGTATAAGTCAGATATAGAATGTCGTCGGTTATATTGCCGTAATCATCGCCAAAGACCCTGTCCACTCCGGTGTCACCCCAGCTAAAGCTTCCGGAGGTATTATCGGAGGAGAAGATATCGCCGACAAAACTCGCTACCCCTGGTGTCTTGGCCGAGTCAACGTCGATGTTTGACCAGATGTTCATTCTATAGCGGATTAAAGGCGAATCAGCGTCAAAGCCGGCAGTTTCGTCGAAGTATCCTGTAATTTGGTTAACGGTTGTCGTTTCATTGACTTTAAAATATCCTGCATAGATCCAGTCATAGTTGTTGGACATACTGTAGCCGCGATATAAACCGGGTGTATCTGCAGAAGCCTGTCCCGACGGCGTAGTATAAAAATCACCCGCATCATTATTGAAATTGTCAAACACTACGCCTCCTGCTGAGTTTTTCATAGTCAGGGCAAGACCGGCTGTTTCTGAGAACCATCCATCTTTGTGCCAAACACCTAAAGAGTATCCCAGGTTCCAATCTGGATCATCAGTAAGAAACGCCATAGAACCACCGGTATCCTTCTTACCTGTTACTGTTTGACCGTTGGGGAACTTACCTCCTGTGATAACATAGTAATAACCAAGGTCATCTCGTTGATTATCACCTTGTCCATCCATAACCGCGAAAGATGTGCTTGTTTCTGCCATTAGTGCTATTATCACTATGCAGATTATTAGTAATCTTTTCATTTGCCACCCTTTCTAATTGTCACACTCATGTTGTTTTTTAACAATGTTACCTTAAGTGTTTTTTCTCATATCGTTTTTCGTCTTCTCAGCCAGCCAACAAGACCTGCACCGAGACTGCCCAGTAAAAGAGCGCCGGGGGCAGGTATTCTCACCAGTTGATCCTGCTTATGCTGAGTGAGACCACTATCGCCGTAAACATTCAGGACGCGGATGTTACCTATAGTTTGGCCCCATTTCTCAGCATTAGCGACTGCATCAAGCGCATCCTGATAGAATTTGTCCATCAGAGAATTGTCACCGTCGGTCCATGCCATATCTTCCTCATCTTCAAGGTACCAAAAGACATGCTGCAAAGCATTTGCAGAGGCAACTCGGCTAGCCCCGGTGCCATAGTCATAACCCTCTAATTTGCCGGTGATAAACTGGTCATAGAGGTATGCTGTCTCGTATTCTATTGGATCGAAGCCGCCGGGTGTGCTGCCCATTACTGCGCCGGTGTTAAGTACGGCATAGTATGTAGGACCAAAGCTGAGCTTCTCTGTTTTTTCGAGACAGTAACTTTCGAATTGACCGGCGTGCTCACCAAGGCTGGTAGGTGTGAAACTCCAGCCGCTGAGCGTTTCCAAGCGGAACTCCCCGCCGCCGGTAGTGCCGTAACTATCATGTACTGTTAATGTCATGTCGGCAAAACATGTGCAGGCCATTGTGAAACATAATATCGAAGTAAGTATTACTTTCCTGGCCATATTAAAATTAAAATTCCATTTCGTCTCTTTCCTTGCTTTTTTCTTTGGATACATATTAGACTTCCCAAAACTAAAAACTACATCTTAAACTAAATCCCCCAAATAGCGGGATAACGACATTTTTTGTTGTTTTCTTATTAAAGCTTTCCAGGGGCAGGGCATTTATCCTGCCCCTGGCTGCTTTTTATTTACTTTTTAAATACTCTTCCTTAGACCTCTTTTTACAGCGTCTTTCTTCTCTTCAGCCACCCGACAAGGCCTACACCAATGCTGCCTAACAAAACAGCGCCTGGAGCAGGAATAATAGTCATTTGCATTGTACCTTCATATCTGTAGTTATCTTGATATACTAGATCATCGGGGTTTGATGTCCATGTAACAGGCAACATTGTGCCAAGCCACACAGTATGTGTCGTTCCCACAGATAAATCAACCGGATTATCGTATACATCTGTAAGATTCAGGTCAACCGTAAGAGTGAAATCTCCGAAATCACTACCTCCGAAGAGGAGAGGATTAGGATCTGTCAGTGGGTCATCATCCCAGTATCCGACATCATACCACTGAACTAACAGAGTTCCATATCCTGCTTGAGGCCAGGGATTATCAATGGTGTCAGCGGCCCATCCATTTGAAGCAGCGCCTGATGGATCTGTACCACCCATTACTTGGGTCAGTACCTCACCCCAATTTGGCGCATTGAGACCATCAGCCAGCCACATGTTGAAATCGTGTACTTCGACATATTGAACCTGGGTTGCAAATCCCGATATTCCTGTTGATGAATACGAAGCTCCGGCGTATGTAGTATGAGTTCCAGAAACAGTATCTGTACTTTGAGAAACGCCATCGATAAGTATTCGTGGATTGTCCTGCTCAAGACGCGTTTTGGTTATATCAGTGCTGTAACTGTTGAGCCATTCATTTGGATTAAATGTGAAGGTAACAATCTTTGCTTGTGCTATTCCGGTTACCGATAAAACCAGACAAAATATAATTAATCTTTTCATCTTTCGTCTCCTCCTTTTTTAGAGACTTTTAAGAACGTCCTTAAATGTGAAGAAGATAAAGGGCAGGTAGTTACCTGCCCCCTTATCTCCTCGTATTTACTTTTTATAGCGTCCTTCTTCTCTTCAGCCACCCGACAAGACCTACACCGATGCTGCCCAATAGAATTGCACCCGGTGCGGGGATGATATGAAGTTCAACCCTGTCAATCCGAGCATTCCAAAGCCTCAAGGTAATATCAAAGCTGTTGTCTCCGCCGGTAGTAATCCATGATATGGGAACCGGTTCGCTAAGCCAGCCAACCAGGCCACTTTTGCCATGATCTCCAAAATCAACAAGACCGGCCCAACCCGATGGGGGGTCATCTTGGTGGGAAGTATTATAGGCACCTTCGAGAATTTGGTAGTGATGCCAGCTTGTGTTGTAATCTCCTTGTTCCGTATAAAACCAAAGCTCTGCCGAGGCGATGTTATCCCAGCCTACGGGGCTTAAATCGAAGTTCAGGGTGACGGCATCCCAATAATTCGGACTTGTTCCGGTAGCATAGTAATCGTATGTAACAGTGCCGTATGTTGAAGGGGCCCAATTCCCATCCAGATCCTTTAACAGAACTGTATGATTTTCTGATCCTGTGCCTTCATTCTGAAAGCCGAAGGAGTTGCCACTCGACAGTTCAAGAATAGTAGGTCCCGCATTTGCTATTGCAGTCATTATCATTAGCGCTGCTACTGAACAAATTGTAATTGATCGTTTCATTTTTTATTCTCCCTAATCATCACATTCACTATTATTTCCTTTTTATAGTGTCCTTCTTCTCTTCATCCACCCAACAAGACCTACACCGATGCTGCCCAATAGAATTGCACCCGGAGCGGGAACTGGTGTCATTGAAACTCTGTAACCGCCACCATCAAGTTCAGTAACGTTAACCGCAAAGTTCCTGAATTGCAGGGGAACGTAGTCACTACCCCAGCTCCAGTCCATATCCCAGGCCCCGGCGGTTGACTGGCCTTTTCCCGTTGCAAAGGTTGCTGCATAACCTGCATTTTCCGCAGTTCCCATGCCTGTATAATATGCACCTGTATCATCTTCTGATGCCAGCAGGCTTGCCCAGTTCATTGCGCCGGACATTGGAGCGGCAGAAGCACCGGTTAGAATGCCATCGGTTCCTACATCAGCATTGTATTCAATCGCCCAGGTAGTGCCGGTAAGAGTTAACTGGTAATTGTCCCAGTCTGCGACATCGGGGTCGTATTCCGAGCCCCAACCCCCTGCCGTAGTGTATGCATCGTGGCCTGAG
>JASFVS010000120.1:0-8454 GCA_050049715.1 Phycisphaerales bacterium | reverse complement strand
CCCGATAGTATCGTATGTTGCAGAAGCGCCGTTTTTTGCATAAACATCGAAGCCGGCTATTCCGTCACCAACTCCCTTAGCGTTCTCATCAATTGCTGCTATTGTACCGGTATAGGCGCCAGTTGACTCGTTGTATGTCAAATCGCCCTCGAACCACCACGTGCCTGACAAAACAGTGTTTGCGGCTGATGCATTACCCGTTATTAGGGTGAAGCTTAAAGTTATTAAACAAATTGTTAATAATCGTTTCATTTTGTCTCTTCCTTGATTTTATATTATTGTTTTAGAGACTTTTAAGAACATCCTTGATTCAAAGAAGATAACAGGGCAGGCAGTTTTACCTGCCCTTTATCTCCTCTTACTTCTCTTACTTTTTTTACAGTGTTCTTCTTCTTCTTAACCAGCCGACAAGACCTACACCAATGCTGCCTAACAAAATAGCACCCGGTGCGGGAATGGGAGCACACATAGTTGCTACCTCGATCTGATCAATGAGTCCACCGGAGCCGGTGAAGTCAAGGCTAATCTCTTCCGAATCGGGTTGCGGATAAAGTATCCAGGTTATCGTGGTGTCTTTGTAACCATCATCAAGAAGTCTCGTATTTATGACAGGCTCCTCGAGAAGATACGAACCGTCCGCATAGATATGATTGAATGTCATATCGCCAGAGTAAATAATCTCGACCTGGACGATTTTTCTCAGGTCTGGAACTGCCTCGTTGGGAATGTATAAATCTATCTCGACGCCGGAGTTAGTGGCTGGATAGTGGCCGTAATATATACCGGTGCGATCAGTCCCCGTGTCACCTGCATTCCAACCCAGATCCATTCCGGTGCCGGGGCACGTGCCTATGCAGTAAATCGTGGCATACAGGTTCGGACTAGCAGCACCACCACCATTACTATACGGGTTGTTGTCAACCTCGGGAAGTACCGGATCGTAGAGTATATAATTAGGGTCTGATCCAGAGTCTGCTATAGGACCAGGTTGATCAAAGGTCCATTTTTGGTATGTGCCGTAGTCGTTAGTTTCCCAAGGGATGTCAATATCGGCCATAGCCGGTGCGGCCATTAAGGCACACACCATTAAAGTAAAAATTAATCGTTTCATTTTTTTATTCTCCCAAATTATCATTTTCTGTACTATTTCCTTATAGTGTTTTTCTTCTTCTTAACCAGCCGACCAGTCCTACACCGATACTGCCCAGCAAAATAGCGCCCGGAGCGGGAACGCAGACTGTTGCAATATCGACAGAATACAGCCTGGCAACATTGTTATCGCCCTGTCCAAAACTCAGCTCGATTGTCTCTTCCCCGGGTTGCGGGTATATCTTCCAAAGAAGTGTTGTATCGATTAGAGCCCCGGCAGTAGTACTCCCTACCACAGTAGTCTCTTCGCTCAGAAGTTCTATTGCAAACTCAGAAGAACCGTATGGTGTGACCCCAAAATCGGTGAGCGCTCCCACATACTGGACTTCAACCTGAACCAACTTGTAATAAGAGGCGTTTTCCATATTGGGAATGGTCACATCGAAATCTATCGTGCCGTCTGGAGCTGGAGCATTTATATAACCATCAAACCACCCGACGAGTGCTGTTCCTGATGAAGTAGCAGTGACGTCGGCCGTTATTTCTGTACCGGATAGGAAGTTACTATCGAAATCCCCAACAATATTCCAGGTATACGGGGAGTGTTGATAGTCCGTACCACTCCTTGCAAAATCCCACTCTGAGGACGTGTAGGGGTAACCTGCAAATTCATCAAGGATAGTGATATTTGCTTGTGCGGCTGTTGCCGTTAAGGCACACACTATTAAAGTTAATACTAATCTTTTCATTTTACCTTTCTCCTTGTTAGCGCTAGTTAACGCTGTATTAAAAGGATCCTCCATAGCAATTACATCAACCTCCAGTTCAAAGGGCTCGCGCGCAACAGCCCTTCGCATAAAGACAAAGGTTAATAACAGTTTTTCTCAGGTCCGGTTAGGCGGACCGCGGGGTAATTGCTGAAAAATAAATGCCGGTGAAAAATAAATATTCTGCTCGACCCGCGAAGTCGGGCAGATAACTGCAGGATTTACCAATGATGAAGAGCCTACAATCGCGAATTGGGGCGTTTCAATATTGCTCCTGGGTCGCGCACAATACGCCTTCTTGTGTACTGCATTAATATTGCTTTTCTCTGTTCGCAATGAAACAAAGGAGATATGTAATAACTGCATTGAGCTGTCCGGTATTCCGGCTAAGTGGTGAAGCAAACCTATATATTGGTTGCCTTCGATGTTGCTTCGAAGGCGGTTATAATCCTCAATTCGATTTTGGTAGATGATATTGGTAGGCGATTGTCGTGTGTATTTTTTCGAAATATCTACAGCTAACTGCGGGAGAACTTGAATTCCGGCCTGTCCGGCCCATAGCAGACCTGCCAGAGCAGTCAACCATATCCTGCGGTCCTTAACAAATGAGACGCAGAGGAATCCTGTTAAGGTCATAAAAAGTGTAGCCGGTACAGGCGGCAAAGTTCTTGCAGCATTAGAAGATTGCGCAGATGTAAAGTCGGCGGGTGGTTTTAGAATTTCTGCACCGATGGCTGCAAGGTGGGAATTGGAAGATTCGCTGAATTCGCTTGCTTCAGGTAAGTGAAGAATATATTCGTCCGCAACTAAAGACACGTCAACATCGAAGAAGTTTTTATTACAATCACTCGTCGTTGACGCTGCTGATACTCCAGTGACAGCGAGAGTCAGGAACAGGACTATCAGCAATATATTATAACTAAATTTACACACTTACCCCTGTCTCCTCTCCTCGTCAAGAGACATTTAACCTTTCGGTACGGATAAAACACGAAGCAACCCCCTCCGAAAACAGGGGTTCGCCTCCACCTTTTTAATGCTAACGTGATTGAATTAGCATTTTACTACAATAGTTTTAGGATTTCCCTTTGATAGTTACTCCTATTTTTAGCATTATTTGGGTGAAAAGTCAACAAAAAAATATAGGGAAAAAGATAAAAAAATTTATTTTTTGAGTAATTTGGCTGTTCGTATTTTTAAAAAACCTTGATACAATTGCCATAAGTAGCGCGTAATCGCAGATTATTACTGATTATTATCAGGCTTAAAGACCAATTTTAAAATAAAGTCTCAGCCAATTTATGCTGTATTTAAGGTTCTGCTTAAGAGAATTTTTTGAAGGGAGTTAACGTAACTTCTTATTGTGGAGCATTTTAAGAACATTAAAGTCTCCTCTCGGACAAGTCGATATAATTAATATATAACGTACACGTAGAGGCGGAATATCTAAACAGCCTAAATGGCATAAAAGAAATTTACAAATTTTAAGGAAAATGATAATGATGCACTCAAGATTTGTAACAGTAATGTTGTTATCAATAATTGCAATATGTCTAACGGGTTGTTTTTCATCTAATCCGGAGGATATACAGGCCTTTCTAATGCCGGATAAAGTTGATGTTACGGCTGTAAATTACCTTTTACAGCCACCCGATGAGATTGAGATACGTTGTTCCAAGGTGCCCGAGATAAACGGGCAACGTCAATGGATTCGCCCGGATGGCGTAATAAGTTTTGAGAACTTCGGCGAGATACAGGCGGCCGGCAGAACTCCTGCCCAACTTGCAAATATCATACGAGGAAAGGCCCTGGAGCTTTACAAATTAGAAAATGATAAGCCTATTGATGTTCAGGTTATCGCATATCGCAGCAAGGCATATTATGTGTTGGGGCAAGTCTTAAGGCCTGGCGCTAAAATTTTTACAGGTCGTGATACGGTATTAACGGCTATTGCGAACGCCCACCTGAACCCCATGGCTTGGAAGGAGCGTATTCAGGTAATAAGGCCCTCGAATGATGAAAATGTTAAAGCGAAAATCTTCGAAGTTAATTTTAATCGTATGCAGATTCATGGCGATACGAGTAAAAACATCTTGCTGCAAGAGGGTGATATTGTCTATGTGCCACCGACTATATTGGCTTCTTTGGCATTGAGAGTTGAGGAAGTAATAAGGCCGATTGCGCGAGCTTTTGCCGGAATGAACGTTATTGAGACCGGCGGAGATAGACGCGGTGGCTATGGGTATTAAAAAATAGTTCGGTTAGCCTTTGTGATTGATAACATAGCGGGGGAGTATTTTGGAGCTTAGTTCGGACCGACTGTCTCCTGTTGTTTGAGCCTGCGAGGTTCTGCCGCACCCATTCCAGCAACCTTTTTTCCCGGCGATAAACATTACCTCACTGACTCTCACCTTGCGAGTGATTTCTTCAGCCGGAACACCCTGTTCTGGTTGCTTTAAAGCAGGTGCATTTTACTATATTTGTGAATTTTGTTTTCTTCATAATCTCGGTCTTCACAAAAATGAGATTTTAACGATTTTTTTTCATTTTGAATGGGTCCGGTTTTGAGTAGGAGGTCGAGCGGCCTGCAGTTGAAATTTTAAGGTGTATTTGGTAGTCTGATAGAGTAAGTGTCGATTATCTGAAGCAATTTCCATATAAGGAGATGCATCGTGAAGCTACAAATAGTAAGTCTTGCCGTTTTGTTGAGTGCTCTTGCTTGTAAATATCAGCCTCCGCAAACGCTAACATTAGATCAAACACCAACATTGGATTGGGAAACAGTGCCTTTCGATTACGATTCTAATTTATGTATTGGTGAACCGTTGGGCTATGCAGTAATTCCCGCTGGTACAACTTATGAAGGTCATTTTAAAGTAACTGAGTTTGATGGTGACCCGGTCACCGTTTCCATTACTACGGACCAGGACATAGTGGTTGAATCCAGACCATACTTTGACCTTTATGACCCCAATGATTCGTTCGGGATAAGAAAGATTTATCGTTATCATTGGCGTTGGGCAACCACGTATGATGATATAGGATTGCATTATGTAAATGTTCGGGCCGCTGACCCTAAAGGTGCATATGATGAAAGAACGTTTCTTGTGTTAGTGAAGGAGTATTAATTAGCCGGAATTATGGGGTGTTATTGTAGATAAGAAATGCTGGAGGATAATATATATGTTGCTTAGGCTCATGGATATTGTGGAAATATATGATATAAAAAAGGCCTTGATTAAATCAAGGCCCTTAATTATACCCATTGAAGGGAATATTGTCAGGTTTATACAATATCCGAAAGTTTTTCAATTGTCTTAGTATAAAGGCTTTCAGATAAATACCTTATAGCCGGCCTCCCTGTTCACGAAGCACTTCGAGAACATCCTTACAAACGCCTTCTTTATTATAGCGGACAGATGCCCAGTACATCGGAGTATGAGATAGCAGGTCTCTTGCATTTATGTCTGCTCCTTGGGAAAGCAAAAGTTCTGTGACGTTTTTGTGGTTCTGTTTGGCTGCGTAATGGAGAGGAGTGTAACCAGGACTTTTATCTCTGGCATTAACATTTGCACCCTGGGTAATCAAAATCTCAACTATGTCTGCGTAGCCTGCCTTGGCTGCCAAGTGTAAAGGAGTTCGGCGCATTATATTTTCGGCATTAACGTCAGCTCCCCAGGCAATTAGAACCACAGCTACGCCCATATGACCATATGAGACAGCTACATGTAGAGGCGTTTCACCCATCATGTCTTTTACGTTGATGTTTGCTTTGCTGGAAGCGAGTAGCTCAGTAATTTCCATATTGCCTTGCAGGGCAGCGTAATGCAAAGGGGAAAAGCCATATTCATCCTTTACATTAACATCCGCACCGTTATTAATCAGAAGCAAAGCCATTTGTTTTTGGTCCTCTCCGAGAGCTTTGAATAGAGGTGTCTGGCCATCTTCTATAGCATTTGTCAGCGATGGTTCCTCTGCCAGCAGAACTTGAGCATTTTCAATATCGCCCATTCTGATTGCTTCGTGGAACATCGCGATAGGATTTCCGCATCCTGAGAGTATTACACTGATAAATATCATCACAGTAATAATCTTTCTATTAACCATCATAGATCCCCTTCAATAAATACAGATTTTAGCCGCACAGTGCGGCTCTTCATGACTTATTGCTGAGTCTAATTAAAATATAAAAAATGTAGTGATGGGCACAAATCGGTATGAAGAATAATTGATTGAAGTTATTTTTGTGAGCTTAAAATGCGGTTTGTGATAGTGAAAATGATTTCGGCCTATTGTTATTGCGTCCTATAACACAGGCAATATTTCGCTACATTGACTTATATACAAGGAAATCTCATTTATGCTGCTGCAAATTAGTCGTGCTTTTTATGTTTACTTAAGATGGCAAAACCTAATATGGTCAATAAGACTATTGCTGATATGTGCTTAGTAATATCGGGGAGCATCCAGCCCGGCCGCGTGGCTATTTCAAGTTTGATGCCGACGGCGGCATAGTCGAGCAAAAAGCCGCATAAAAGGGCGCAAAATGCCACTGTTGAAAGATAGGTAATTGCTGTTTTTTTGCCTAAAGATTTCCATATAGTCGCAAATGAGGCGGCATTTGTGGCCGGGCCGGTCATAAGGAATACGAGGGCGGCACCGGGTGTTAAGCCTTTCAATATCATAGCCGCTGCTACAGGAACAGAGGCGGTTGCACATACATAGACGGGTATGCCCAGAAACATCATTATTACCATTGCGAAGATACCGGTTCCCAATTTTTCTGCGAAATAACCATCCGGAACCAATGCGGAAATAAAGGATGCGACAACCAGTCCGAGCAGCATTGCTTTGCCAATATCCCGTGGGAGTGTAACAAAGCCATATTTTAATCCTCTGATAGTCCTGCTTTTCTTATTGCCCTCGGCACAACATTCATCTGTACATTCCGCATGAGTATGGTCCTGGTCTTTTTTATCCCAGTTAAATAAATCGACTAATGTGCCGCCGATGAGACCAGTGGCCAGTGCTGCGAGAGGCCTGAAAATAGCGAAGATAGGACCAAGAAGACTTAATGTTACGAATATGCTGTCCACGCCGGTTTGGGGAGTGGACAGTAAAAATGATATTGTGGAACCTTTGCTTGCTCCGTGTTTGTGCAGTGAAACCGATACAGGTATTACACCGCATGAACATAAAGGTAGAGGAATCCCGAAAAGAGAAGCTTTTAGGAGAGGCCAGAGTCCCCTGCCGCCCAAATGTTTCTCTACAAGGCGCTGAGATACGAATACCGAGAGAACTCCTGCCACAAAAAAGCCAAATAAAAGATAGGGAGACATATCTGCTGCAGTGTTCCAAAAATCTATTATTATGGATTTAATAAAATCGAACATTAAATCCGACCTTTCATACTCAGAAAAAGCTGAATTTAGATTTTATGCAAACAATCCTAAGCTTTAAATACTTCGGCGATTAGCGATATGTTCGATTGATAAAAGTTTAAATATTTGCGGAATACTGAAAGGAAGTGAATTTTGGTGTTCCGGCGCAATCCTTCAGATAGTTTGTTGGGTATCGTATATGATGCAGTGATAACACTTACTGTTTCAGGCCGCGCTCCAGGTCGTTGATTATATCATCGGCATCCTCAATTCCTACGGCGAGCCTGAATAGAGTATCGGTTATTCCCAGTTCATAGCGTTCTTTTCTTGTGTAGTTGTAATAGCTCACTAAGGCAGGATGTGTAATGAGCGTTTCAACGCCACCGAGGCTCGGCCCGATATAGCACAATTTCAGAGAATCAAGGAAGCGCTTCGCTTTATTTAGGTTGCCTTTTATGTCAAATGTGACAACCCCCCCGCCGCCCACCATTTGTTCTTTTGCCACTTTGTAGTGAGGATGGCTTTCGAGGAAAGGATAATAAACTTTTTTGATACGTGGATGATTTTCAAGGAATTCTGCGACTTTCAATGCAGTTTCATTTTGCTTTTGCACTCGTAATGGAAATGTTTTAAGCCCTCGCAATAAGAGATAGCAGCAATGGGGGTCAATAAGGCCGCCCATCGATTTATGAAGGTTTCGAATCTTATCGACAAGCTCTTTTCTTCCAAGAACGGCACCGGCCAAGATGTCGTTGTGACCTCCGAGATATTTTGTTGCGCTTTGAAGAACCAAATCCATCCCAAATTCGAGAGGTCTCTGGTTTAACGGAGTGGCGAATGTGCTGTCTATCACCGTTAGTACATTATGTTTGTTCGCGATGTGTTTTATTTTTGCAAGGTCGAATATGTTGAGATAGGGATTTGTCGGAGATTCGGAAAATATAAAGCGGGTATTCTTTTTGATTGCTTTTTCAAGGACTTTATAATCCCCGAATGGAACAATAGTACATCCAATGCCGAATTGCTTGAGGTATGACTTGCAAAACTCAAGGGTCTTTTTATAGCTGTCGTCTGTGATGACAATATGGTCACCCGAACGGACCAGTGTAAGAATGGTCGTGGTGATAGCGCTCATTCCGGAGGTGAAAACGACGCAATCTTCGGCGTCTTCAAGGTCGGCAAGACGTTTTTCTGCGATTTTTGCAGTGGGATTGCCG
>JASFVS010000294.1:0-4147 GCA_050049715.1 Phycisphaerales bacterium | reverse complement strand
TAAGGACGCCGCAAAGCAGATTATCCCCGTCCGGCGCTTCGGAAAAGTCGAAGATGTCGCCAGAGCGGTCGCATTTCTCACCAGCGACGAATCCGGCTATATCACCGGCCAGGTCCTCTGCGTGGATGGCGGAATGGCAATGTAAAAAAAAATAAAAAAATGTTTGTAGATGACCATTTTTACGGGTAATATACCCGCCAATCAATAAGTTTGGCTGTAAATAGCCATTTTTTAATGGAGTTTCTTAGAATGCTGCTTAATAGAATGCTGTTTAATTAAGGAGGAAAAACAAGTGAGTGCTGAAGATGTAGATATTCAGTCAATTGAAAACAAAGTCATAGAAATAATAAGTGAGCAAATGGGCGCTGACAAATCTGAAATAACCCGTGAGACCTCATTTATAAACGACTTAAATGCAGACTCACTGGATACGGTGGAGCTCGTTATGGAATTTGAGGACGAGTTTGATATGAGCATCCCGGATGAGGAAGCTGAGAAAATACAGACAGTCGGCGCCGCGATTGACTATATCGTAAATATTGCACAAACTAAAAGCCAGGAATAGCGAACAAGTTCAGTATGGGTAAACGGCAAGTTGTTATTACGGGCTTAGGTTGTGTCACTGCCTTGGCAGAGTCCACTGATGGGCTTTTCGCTGCGCTGTGCGAGGGTAAAAGCGGCATTTCTACTATAGAATCATTTGATACCGCTGCATATCCTGTAAGGATCGGGGGGGAGATAAAGAATTTCGATGCGACTAAGCACCTCGACAAGCGCGAGAGCAAGCGAATGGACCGCTTTACACAGTTCGCGATGGCGGCGGCCACACAGGCGGTGAAAGATACAGGTCTCGACTTTTCACAAGAAGATGTTTTTCGGGCGGGAGTCATTGTTGGTACGGGTATTGGCGGTTTAAAGGAAATTGAAGACCAACACATCAGGATTTTAACTAAAGGCCCACGTAAAGTGTCTCCTTTCTGTGTTCCAAGGCTAATGTCAAACGCCGCCAGTGGAAACATCGCCATTAATTACGGCCTGCGAGGGCCTAATTTTTGTGTTACCAGCGCCTGTGCTTCGGGCAGCCATGCCGTCGGAGAGGCATTCTCCGCTATTGTCGCCGGGCGAAGCGATATTATGATAACCGGCGGTGCCGAAGCCGCTCTTACACCGTTAGGATTGGCCTCATTCTGTGCCGCAAGGTCACTAAGTGTACGTAATGAGGATCCGCAGGCCGCTTCAAGACCGTTTGACAGAAACAGAGACGGCTTTGTTCTGTCCGAAGGCGCCGGAATTCTGATTCTGGAAGAAGCAGAACACGCCAGAAAACGCGGAGCACAAATATACGCCGAAATGCTCGGATACGGCGCTACGGATGACGGCTACCATGTCACAGCGCCCCTGCCGGATGGAAATGGCGCTGCGGTAACTATGAAGCAGGCGTTAGATGACGCCGGTCTTGAGCCGGAAAAGATTGACTATATTAACGCGCACGGAACGGGTACCGAACTTAATGACCTTGCCGAAAGTGCGGCCATTAAGTCTGTTTTCGGCGAGCATGCATATAAGGTTCTCGTTAGCTCGACAAAGAGCTCTCTCGGGCATTTGCTCGGCGCCAGCGGCGCAGTGGAGCTTATAGTATGTGCAAAAGTTATCAATGAATCCACTATCCCACCCACTATTAATCTTGAAAACCAGGATGAACGCTGCGACCTGAAGATGGATTACGTACCCTTAAAAGCCCGGCAGGCCAAAGTCAGTTATGCAATGAGTAATTCTTTCGGCTTCGGCGGCCATAATGCAAGCCTCGTCGTGGGAAAGTTTTAATTCAGCCGTTTAGCGCCGTCCCGCTTTAAGTTTTTTGTGTATATATGGCTCTGCTGTTTTAATCACGTCGAATACTTCATAAACTACAATCATTAAATAACTTGATATAGATAGCACTTTCCATTATTGTTCTGTGAAATTACAATTTGTAGTTAAGCCGGAATTGTCAAAGTACAGGAATCTGTCGAGCGGATGAATATAGTCCTTGCTATTTTATGCCTGGTTGGGGGATTGGCGATACTGTGGAAATGCGCCGAGTTTTTAGTGGCCGGTGCGGTTGGCCTTGCACATCGGCTCGGTGTCAGCTCATTAGTCGTCGGCCTTACGGTCGTGGCTATGGGCACATCGGCCCCCGAGATGGCCGCCAGTATTGCCGGCGTCCTGCGCCAGACCGCAGGCGGTGATATAGCAATCGGTAACGTTTTCGGCTCCAATGTTGCAAATCTGGCCCTTGTAGGCGGCCTGGTGGCGCTCATTCGGCCGCTGATGGTCAAAAAGAAAACATTAAAACGCGAAATACCCATTATGCTCCTTGTCGCCCTGCTTCTATGGCCACTTTTGCAAAATTCGTATCTTTCAAGGCCCGAAGGAATCTGACTGCTGGCCGTATTTGCAGGATTTGTTTTGCTTATGGTCTATATGGCACGAGAAGAATTCGAGATGAACAAGCAACAGAAACAGATTCCCGGGCCTGATATAAAACCTGGTACGCTTGATATGAAGAAGTGTATTTTGTATGTAGTAATCGGGCTGGCCGGCTTGGCGCTGGGTGCGAAACTGGCCGTCGAAGGTGCGGTGGTAATCGGTAGAAAAGTCGGTCTTAGCGAAGGTGTTATCGCGCTGACTATCATCGCGTTCGGAACTTCACTTCCGGAGCTTGTAACCTGCGTTGTCGCAGCCATAAAAGGCCAGCACGACATATCAGTCGGCAATCTTGTCGGCTCGAATATCTTCAATACGCTGCTCGTTGTCGGCGGAGCGGGCTTAGTCCGGCCGTTTACGGTCGCACCGCGGTTCGCCGGAGGAACCGATTACTGGATTATGATTATTGTCGGAGTCGCTTTTACCCTGCTAATTCTTCTCGACAGGCGCACTCTTGCCCGCTTGAGCGGCGTATTATTGCTGTGTGGATATGTCGGGTATATAGTGTATTTGTTAGCGTACAGCGTATAATGTGCAGGTGGTCGAATTGAGGTGATGTTACGATGACAGCTTCATCAGGCTTACTTCTATTCCCGAAGATTGAATTTCCCCGGCAAGCTTCATTCTCCATTCGCCGGCATCGTCCATCATCAGATACACAATGCCATCGGCATCCGTCGGCCTTTTGAGGTACCCCCTTACAAGCGCGCAGACTCTTTCTCTTCCGAGCCTGCCCGCCAGCAACCCGAACTCAAAGACGACATCCTGGCGTGCCCGTGGCTTTTGTGCGTCCTTTTCGTCCGGCGTCAGCAGCGCGACTGCAAAGCCGATATTCGCATAACCCTCATAGTTCTTCGCAATGTCGTATCCTCCGTTTTTCTGATCATGCAAAACAACCGCTTTCAAATCAAGCTCTTTAGCAAACTCAACGACCTTTTGCTTCGCCTGCTCATCACCGCCGTGGATTATAAGAATATCACTCCCGATTCGCCCTGTCTGCGTTGGCCTTTCTCCCACCGCAGACTTATCATCCGGCCAAAATTCCATTATCTCTTTGATAAGCGACTTCAACAGCACCGCCGCACGCGACAGGCCCTCCACGAACGCCTCGTGATGCTTTATCTCCGACAGATGGCCGCGTAAGCTTATTCTCTTGTAGCTTATCCACGTAAACTCATACACGTGCCCGTCTCTCTCGCCGAAGATGTTCTCAAGAGCCACCTTAGTATCACGATGCCACTGCTGAAATTCGGCTGATTTGAAATTATGTGTCTTTAACCCCTCGATTTTAAGGAGCTGCTCCTTCAGTTCCGTTATAGCTTTTTGCTTCTCCATAATAAATGCAATTTACCGCAATTACCCGCCCTGTCAATAACAATCTTACCGCCGATTGTTTATTTTTCACGCTTGTTACCTGCCTGTTTGGGAAAGTTCAAAGCCGCAAATTCCTTATGATACTTCTTTGCAGCAGCATCATAGGCTTTCGCGGCATCGATTTGGTTATCGAAGTGGCCGAGATGAAAGTTCCGGCCATTTGAAAAAATAGTAGCGCACCATTTTCCGTGAAGCGAGCGAAAGGAGACGCCTTTGTATTCCGAGTAAGTCTTTTTGTTCGTTTTCGGTCTGTTTCTTGCGTTCTGTGTTCTGGTAGCGAGGCGGAGATTTGCTTTTCTGTTGTCGA
>JASFVS010000293.1:0-4154 GCA_050049715.1 Phycisphaerales bacterium | reverse complement strand
AATAATAAAGTGCTCGGCGTAATAGGATTGGGCAGGATAGGTATGGCCGTAGCTCTAATGGCAAAAGGCTTTAATATGAAAATATTAGGCTTTGACCCATTGGCGGCGCCGCCTGATGCGGAAAAGATGGGCATTGAAATATGTGATAGTTTAGAACAAATCTACAAGCAGGCCGATTATATCAGCGTTCATGTGCCGAGGAATGAACAGACGTTAAATATGATTGGCGCAGAGCAGATAGAAATGATGAAGCCGACAGTTCGTTTAATTAATTGCGCGCGTGGTGGCATTATTAATGAAGATGCGGCTTATGATGCTCTTGCCAGGGGACGTATTGCCGGCGTTGCACTTGATGTATATCCTAAGGAGCCGCCTGAGAATACACGTTTTGCGGAATTTGAAAATTGTCTTGTTACACCGCATTTGGGTGCCAGCACGGAAGAAGCCCAAATTGAGGTCGCGGTTGAAGCGGCTCGAATTCTTGTTGATGCTATAAAAGGCGGGCCGGTCAGGAATGCCCTTAACGCTCCATCGACGAGCGGTGCTGTAGCGCCGATTGTAAGCCGGTATGCGGAGCTTGCACGACGAGTCGGAAGCTTGTTGAGTACGATTGGCCCGGGACAAATCAAAGATATTCAGGTCCAGTATCGTGGCACGATTGCCGAAATGGGCGTCGAACAAGTTACCCTTAATTTTGCGATGGGCTTGCTGCAAAAGCACTTCGATATGCCGTTGAATATGGTTAACACGCCGGTTCTGGCCAAAGAACGCGGGATAAGCATCGATGAGACCAAAAACACCGAGGCCAAAGACGTGGCTGCGAGTTTCAGTGCCAAAGTTATTACGGATAAGATGACACGCGCGGTGACCGGCACTGTCTTTGGTGGGGCTCTGTTGCGGATTATTGAAATTGATGGATTCAATATAGAAATGACACCACAGGGAGCGGTTTTGGTTATCTTTAACGACGACAAGCCCGGCGTTATTGGCGCGGTCGGAACGCTTTGTGGCAAGCATAATATCAATATCTGCACGATGGGTGTCGGCCAAAAACCGGAAGAAGGGAAAGCGGTTCTGGCTGTTAGTCTTGATAAAGAGCCTGACACAAAAGCTATTGAGGAGCTTCGCAAACTTGAGTTTGTAAACGAGATTTACGTTTGCAAACTGGATTAATCTCGTATTGTATTATACTTTTAGGAAGGTTTTCAATGTGGCTGAACAGTTAATAATAAGTGTCAGTGGGATGAGAGGTATTGTAGGTGAGAACCTTACTGCTTCTGTTGCTACTGATTATAGCTGTGCATTTGGGACTTTTCTTAAAGAGAAATATTCGGTAAAAGATAAGAAATTATCTGTTTGTATCGGGAGGGATTCTCGCCCCAGCGGCCCAATGCTTCGGTCAGCCGTAGCGGAAGGGCTATGTGCCGTGGGAATTGATGTAATTGATTTGGGTTTGGTGACCACACCCGGCGTAGGGATTATGCTGCGAGAGCTTGGGTGTTCAGGTGGAATGGTTGTAACTGCTTCGCATAATCCCGGCCAATATAACGGTATAAAGCTATTACTCGGTAATGGTATTGCTCCGCCACCCGATGCAGCAAAACAAATCAGGCAGTATTTTTTCGATAAACATTTTGCTTTCGTAGATTCATCTGATAGCGGTAAAATAACCTCCAGCGAACAAACCGACACCGCTCATATCGGTAAAGTCCTGGCAATTATTGATAAAGAGTTAATCACTGCAAAAAAATTCAAAGTTGTTCTGGACAGTATCAACGGGGCGGGGGGACGAGTTACTAAAAAGATATTGACTGAGCTTGGCTGTGAAGTTTTTGCCATAAACGATGAGCCGAGCGGCGTGTTCGCTCATGTGCCTGAGCCTGTTGCCGAGAATTTAAAAGGTCTTTGTGAGGTTGTCTGGGACAAAGGGGCCGATGTTGGTTTTGCGCTGGATCCGGATGCCGACCGATTGGCAATTGTTGATGAGAACGGGAATTATATCGGCGAGGAATATTCTCTTGCCCTGGCGGCGAAGTATATTTTCAGCAAAAAAACAGGTAAGGCGGCGACAAATCTCTCAACTTCGAGAATGATTGATGATATTGCTAAAAAGGCCGGTGGAGAAGTTATCCGCACTGCTGTTGGCGAGGCGAATGTGGCTGGGGCAATGCTTGAACATGATTTTATTATTGGAGGAGAGGGCAACGGGGGTGTAATTGATTTGCGAGTCGGGCCGATACGCGACAGCCTTGTTGGCATTGCTTTTGTTTTGCAACTGATGGCTGAGACTGGAAAAACTGTAAGCCAATTAGTTGATGACATCGGCGGTTATTATATGAGCAAAGACAAGTTTTCCGCTGACAAGTTACAGGCTGAACAAATCTTAAATTTAGCAAAAAAAACTTTTACTAATTCCAGGCTTGATTCGACTGATGGTTTTCGATTTGATTTTGATGATGGCTGGCTGCATTTGCGAACAAGTAATACCGAGCCTGTAATGAGGGTTATTATTGAAGCAAAGGACCAGGAGATTGCAAAAAAGTATATGAGTACTGTTTCGAAGATACGTAAGAAAGTGTTGGATTAATAGATTAATGCGAGATGATAAACACACGATTGCTGGGAGAGGGATAAAGTCGGTTACGAAAACCAGTATCACAACAAACGTTAGCCTTTTTGTAATTAAGTTTTTAGTTGGTTTTTTTAGCGGCTCGATAGCTTTAATTGCAGATGGAATTCATTCACTTTCCGATATGACTACCGATATAGCGGTTCTTTTAGGGTATTATTTTGGTTCTAAAGAGCCTGATGAAGGACATCCTTATGGTCATGGGCGTGCAGAGACGTTTTCAGCTGCTTTTGTTGCCTTGTTTTTGTTGCTTGTTGGCTCGGCCATGATTTACTATGCCGCTATAGATATGGCAAGGGGTCATATTGTAGCCCCAAATGTTGTGGTGCTTATTGTTGCATGCATTTCTGTCGTTGTTAAAGAGCTTCTTTACAGGTTGACAAAAAAAGTTGCAATTAGAACCCAAAGTTCTGCTCTCTATGCGAATGCCTGGCATCAGCGAAGTGACGCACTGAGTTCCGTGGCGGTCGTTATCGGTTTCGTATCGCTAAAGTTCGGTTTTGATTATGGCGACCAGATTGCCGCGATTGCTGTCGGGCTTATGATAATTTTTGTCGCAGTTCGTGTAATTGGTAATTGCCTGCGCGAACTGACGGAAAGCTCTATCGATGCCGCTACAATTGAGCATATAAAAGAAATAATAAATTCGGATTCTTCAATACGACAGTGGCATAAGCTGCGTACACGCACGGTAGGCAGAGAGGTTTTTCTGGACCTGCATATCCTTGTTGACCCGGATTTAAATATAGCGGCGGCTCATGAAATAGCTGAAAGTCTCGAAAACGCTCTGGATGAAGGAATTGCCCGGCCGGTGAGTATTACGATTCATATTGAGCCGGACACGCCGGAATTAAGAAAATAAATAATCGTCTTAGAGTTGATATTAAAGGTTTAGTTTCTGTCTTTCCAATTCCACCATTTCAGTAATTTTTTGTCATGTTTAGTATTGGAGGCGAAATATACGGCACATCGAAACACGTAAAGCATACATTTATCCACAGGATTTGCTTTGAAATTGCAAAGTTTTCGATATAAGTGCTCAGGATTTTTATTCTTAAGCTGGCTTATAGTATGAATGCCGATATTTCGCATATCCTGGGCAATTATTTTACCTACACCCGGGATTTGTTCCAAATTTTTTGACTTTGCCTTTTTCATATTCTCGCTCCCGAAGTCTTTTGATTTTATTGTAATAATGGATTATATATAACCATAATTATATCATAAAATGTTGCAGAGGAAGAAAATATCTGGTAAACAGCTTTTTTGTTAAGTTTATTTGTTTAAGAAGGAGTATCAATTTGAATGGCTCTTGAAAAATTTTTCAATCCCGGATCCGTTGCCATAGTCGGTGCTTCACGTCAAAAGGGTAAGGTTGGGTATGAAATCCTGGTTAATATGATTGGGGCGGGATATGAGGGTAAGATATTTCCGGTTAATCCCCAGACGGATACTATAGAGGGGTTAAAGTGCTATCCCGATTTAGAATCCATCGAAGAAGTTCCCGGATTGGTCATTATTATCG
>JASFVS010000203.1:0-5831 GCA_050049715.1 Phycisphaerales bacterium | reverse complement strand
CGCTTGTTTTGTTACTTCCCTGAGTGCTCTTGCAGCCGGGTGCTTGCTCATTTGCTCGGCAGAGGCGGCAGAGGTTAATAATTCAGCCGGCTCAACACCCTCGGCTGGAGTCAGCTTGGTTACATATAACCGGCCGGTCGTTACCGTTCCGGTTTTGTCAAATACCATTGCGGTCATCTTGCCGGCGACCTCGAGGTCCGCCACATTTTTAATCAAAATACCCAGCCGGGCGGAGGCTGAAATCGCGGCGACCATTGCCGTCGGTGTCGCAAGAATTAAAGCACAGGGGCACGAAACAACAAGTATCGTAATAGACCTGTCGATATCATGTGTGAAGAACAGGACTATCCCGGCTATCATCAGAATTGTCGGTGTGTACCACTTAACGTAGCGGTCGATTATCCGCATAATCGGTATTTTTGTCTGCTCGGCCTGTATAATCAGCGACTGCACCTTGCCCAGTGTTGTGTCTTTACCGGCTTTGGTGACTTTGATATCCAGCATTCCGGTGAGGTTGTTCGTGCCAGCGAAGACCTGCATGCCGGGGACTTTATCAACCGGTAAAGATTCACCTGTAATAGTCGCTTCATTGACCGAGCTGAGGCCGTTGCTCACTTCGCCATCGGCAGGTATATTGTCACCGGGGCGGACGCGAACGCAATCGCCCGGTTTAAGACTGCTGACTTTCACCTCTTTTTCGCCACCTGCACTATCGATGAGGTTCGCTTTTGTGGGTGTGAGTTTTATCAGTGATTCAATCGAGGCACGGGCGCCAAGGGCGGTACGTGTTTCTATAAGCTCACTTAAAAGCATAAAGAATGCGACGACTCCGGCTTCGACATATTTTCCCGTTGCAAATGCGGCAATGATGGCCAGAGCCACAAGCTCATCCATGTGCGTTTCTCTTTTGATGATACTTTTAATAGCGTGAAGGACAATAGGCGCTCCGAGTAACAATGCGGCGACCAATGAAAGCAGTTCAACCTGAAAACTGTCACTTCCATATAGAAACCTTGAACGTGCCACGAGCCAGGTCAGCAGCAGCATCCCCCCCGCCAGCGTTCCCAACAGGGCCAGACTTACGCGAATCTGTTTGCCGTGAGTATGTTCTGCGCCGATGTCATCCTTAAAATGTAAGTGTTCGTGAGCCATAATTTTATCTTTTTAATCTCTTTTTATAGGTGAGATTTTACCAACGACCGCTTTTTATTTTTCCTGTGTTTTTTGTTGGCCGTCGGCTTTCCGTTTTAGTGTCGGGTCCCTATTCAGAAGCACTCGCCATTCCGTTCCTTTCGGAACGACAAATTTTTCATCCACATTATTAAGAATACGTTCCATAGCATCCTGATAAATTTGCTGGATAACCAGTTCGGGATATTTACGATATTCGGGAAGCAATTCCCTCAGATAATCGGCCTGTGCTTTGGCATCAGCTACAACAGTCGTTCGGTAAGCCTGTGCTTCAGCGATTTTCTCTTTTACCAGAGCGGAAGCCTCTATCATGGAATTTTCAGCCTCAGTTCTGGCTTTGTCTATAGCCCGTTCGCTTGTCTGGCTGGCACTAACGGATGCCTGAAACGCCTCATCAACCTGCATAGGCCATGTTTTGTCTGTTAACTGTACCTGTACAACTTTAATGCCGCTTTCTATTGTATCCAGTTTTTCCTGAAGCAGCTTTCTTACGTTCTCTGTTAAACGTGCGACTTGTTTGAACATGACATCGTCTATAGTATAGTTGACCATTGCAGTTACAATTACGTCTTCAAACACGTTCTGTAAAAGCGATTTTATACTTTCTGTTATTACGTCGAAATAAATGTCCCCTGGTTTTACGTCTTCTATGTAAACGTTTTTGAAGAAACGCTCAGGGTCATTTATCTGATAAGTGAGCTGCCATTTGCAATGGACAATGTTATAATCGCTTGCACTCGGGCCGGAGGTAACATCGTCCTGACTTTCACTTCGTGTGATACAGTAGCCGTCCTTAACAGGGTCCAGCGTTGGTAATACCCTCTTCGTTTTGATGGAAGGGTCTCTTAGCATATCCTCCTGGGTCTGATAGTACCAAAACGACCTTATAGAGAGGTCAATCTTTTTTTGTACCGGTATCTTGACCATTGTATCCACAGGGTACGGGAACACCCAGTACGGCGTGGTGCGTGGTTTGAGAATTCTGTTCTCGCCCACGCCGCGAATTTTCCCGAATCGCAAAACAAGGGCCTGCTCATCAGAGTCGACGGTCTTAAAGCCGGAAGCCAGAAAGGCGATAAGTAATACTATTATTATCACCTTCAGGATAATGAAGCTGATTCCCAGCGCCTCCGACAATGATTTATCAGCGGCATTGAATTCCTCTCCGGGAGATTGGTCAAGTGCCTGCTGCTTTAAATCCTTATCATTTTGTTTGTCTTTTTCTGCCATACTCTTATACGAATCTTTTTTCGATGTAATGTGCTTTTTTATTTAGGAGAAGGCATTTCCTTTAATAGCTGGAAAGGTTCCGATTCTGCAGGTATTACGATGGTTGACCGTTCTTTTAATATCTTCTCCAGAGCTTCCAAATTCCTTAGAAACATCGCCAGCTCAGGCTCTTCTTCAAGCTCTTTGAAATATTTGGCCGCTTCGGCATCCCCCTGTCCCCGTATGGTTTTGGCTCTTGCGTCGGCGGTACTCAGCAGTTTGCTTCTTTTCAACAGGGTATCTTTTTCTATGTTGGATGCCTCGACTTCTCCCCGTGCGATAGTAGTCGTTGTCCTGCGCTGTCTTTCAGTTTTCATCCGCTCGAATACGTCTTTGCTGACATCCTTGCTGATTTTGAGCTGTTTTATGCCGAGGGTCTTTATTTCTATGCCGTATTCGTCGCTGACAATTTGCTCGAGGTCGGCGAGCATTTCTTCTTCGATTTGTCTAAATTTTATTTGTGCCGGGTCGCTGTTGATGAATTCGCCGAAGGAGTGCCGGCCTATTATTCTGTTTTGAGTGTCGGTAATCTGGCTGTACAGCTTCGTTTCGGCTTCCTTGACGGTCCCGACAGAGTTTAAGAATTGCAGGGGCTCGGCGATTCTCCATACGACGTAAGTGTTTACAATAATAGGTACGGCACCCTTGGTGGTTGTCTCACCAATGTCGGCCTCGAATACCTGCATCCTGGAATCAAACCGATGAACGCGCTCTATCGGGCTTGGCCACTTAAAGTATAGCCTGGGTTCTGTAATCTCACGTACAGGTTTGCCAAACCTTGTTATCAGGGCGGATTCGGTTTCTCTGACCTGAAACGCGATAAGGTACAAACCCATGACAATAACTACTAAAACAATAAATATTGTAATGGCTATGTTTTTCATTTTTCGCTGCTCTCCTGTATGCCGGTAACGTCATATATGCTTGGCGTTAATTTTTCCTGAACATCTATTATATAAATCTGCTGGTCGTCCGGTTCGGCGGCAACCACGTACTTTCGTATTTTATTCAGGGCGTCTTCGAGCATGGATAACCTGAGCAGGCGTTTATAAATTTGTTTTGCCGCTTTGTATGCCTTGATTTGGCTGGCAAATCGCTCACTGGTTGCTTTTGCGAGTGTCGCTTTTTCAAAGGCATAAATTTTAGACTCCGTCAGCCTGGTGAAGATGTCACCTTTGGCCTGCTCAAGATTTGTTGCCACTTCATTACCAAGTGTGTCTAAAACCTCAGGGCTGTTTGGGTCATCAAGCATCCGCTCTTTTTCTACAATAAGATTGTAAAGCTCATCTGCAGCTGTGACTGAACCTGCGAGTGAAATCAAATCCTTGTTTCTTTCCGCCTGTGCTTTAAGGATAAGCGCTTGTTCTTTTTGGACAGCACCTACAACCGCCTGATAATCCGCCGCCACTTCAGGCGGCGGGTGAATACCCTGGAGACCGAGAAATACGATTTCGACACCCAAACCCGCTTCGTCGGCTGCCTTTTGAATTTGGCCGGTTAAAACTTTCTTGGCGTTTGATCTTCCTGCTCCGAACAGACTCTGCTTAAGGTCGGCGTTGGTGTCGACTTCTATTTTGGCACTGGCCGCAAATTTCGTGAGCTCACGGTAGCAAATGACCTTAAGTCTTTTCTCCGGCTCGTTATGGTTGTATATGAAAGAATATAAATCCTTTACCCTGTACTGAATGGGGACGGCGGCCATTACAAGGCTTACCGGCACAGCCGACTCCTCAGAAACCATGCTTGTTTGTTCACTGGCGACGAGCAAATGATATTCTTCCTCGTAATGCTCTGCACCCCACAATAACGGGCCGTAACCAACTTTATCAGTGCCTTCCGGTGCCTTTGGGACAAAACCGATGTTAATCTCCATAACTTTTTTGGTCGGATACTTATAGATGATATCTATCGGCCATGGCCATTTGAAAGCAAGCCCCGGACCAAGAAGCCTTATGTCGTTCGCATCCTTCACAGGATTACCAAAACGCTCTATTATTGCCTCTTCGTTAGGACCAACCACGACGATGCAGCTTAACAAATAAAGGGTGACGGCGGCGAACAAGACCAAAGGTATGATTGCTTTTTCGAGCAGTTTATAAAACCATGTTTGAGAAACTTCGAAACCGAATTGATAGTCGATGGCACTTGCGGCGCTGCGGAATATACCGCCAGGCTCGTTGATAGTTCCCAGCAGTCTGCTGTCAAAAGCGCTTCTGCTGTATAACTCTTTTATTCTTGGACGGTATATGTCCATTATAAGGTTTAAAGCGGTTTCGGCCCCAAGTACAGTCAGTAGAATCGGAACTGTCCAGTTGATGATATTTACGAAGATGAAAATTTTAAATTGAGCAAATGCCAGACCTATTGCCAGTGCAAAACATAAAACGGCAGTGCCTAATAGTGAGCTGCCTCCCGCCCTTAAAGGTTTCCATTGTGGCTGGGCCGACATGCCTGTGGCGTATCGTGAGATTAAGAAGTTCACGAAAGCGATAGCCGTCATACAGATTGCGCAAAGTAACGGTTGTTTCACTTCGGTTTCTATGCTGCCCCATATAGTTTTTAGTAAGTATAATCCCAGACTTAACTGGAAAGCGGCGATTAGTATTGAGAATAGGGGAATAAACCATTTTTCGAAGATTTGCAGACGCCGCTGTGCGGCGGCAAACAGGCCGGCTCGTTCGCCGCTGGCCTGAAAGATTGTTGATGTATTTTCATCCTTGCTCAGCTGGCCCATATCGAGCTTTTCCTGCTCGGCCAAAGTATATTGATGAAACTGCAGGCATAGGACCAGCCAAATCAGGGCGCAGGAAAGGAGCAGCCAGCTTATTGCCGAGACGGCGAAGAAACCACTCCATCGGCCTAAAAGAAAGGCAATGCCGAAGAAGATAATGCTTAAAATTAAAGATACTACCGCTATGTGTTCAGGGCGTTTGGATGATACTGTCATTTTTTTATCCCGGCCTTATATTCCGAACAAAAAAACCACCGATACAGTATTCATATTATATCTGTATATAGTCTTTACAAGTTATAAACTTCGTAATATAACATTAAACTGTATTTTAGTATAGAGACAATTGTAAAAAATATTAAGTCCTTATATAAAAACAAAATTACGTTTTTCCGTTGTTTAACACAATTGGTGTGACTTTATTGTAATAGAATAAAATGGATAAGTTGTTCACGATAGCTAAAAATACTTTCATAGAAACACTCAGACAACCGGTTTATGCCATAATTATTTTAGCGGCCTTGTTATTATTCTTTTTAAGTCCGTCACTCACGATGTACACAATGAGCGACGACAATAAGCTCTTGCGCGAGATAGGTTTATCTACGCTGTTTCTAACCAGCTTGTTCATTGCAATATT
>JASFVS010000152.1:0-7246 GCA_050049715.1 Phycisphaerales bacterium | reverse complement strand
ACCATAACGACCGTGCTTAGCAAGCCTGTCCGGCGTCCGACTTTTATTATTGCCAAGTTTTTAGGTGTGACGGCCGCCGTGGCTTTGGCGCATTATATTTGCACTATAGCACTGCTTATGGCGATTAGACACGGTGTTCTCGAGACAGTTAACGATTTGCACGATTGGACGGTCCTGGCTGCGGCGGGGGTTATAGTCCTCGTGGTGTTGCTATTAAGTGCTTTTTTTAATTATACTTATGACTGGAAATTTTCGTCGACCGCTATTGTTCTAACCGGCATATTCGCTACATTCGGTATACTGTTTTTGGCTTTTATAAATCGCGACTGGCAGTTTAAGCCCGAAGATAACAATATAAACTCGGTAGATATCTATGGCTCGGTGTTGCTGTTGTTGGCTGCAATAATCATAGTAGCTTTGGCTGTGGCGTTTTCTTCCAGATTTAATATCGTGGTAACTCTCTCTGCCTGTATCGGAATTTTTCTACTGGGTCTTGTGAGTGATTACGCATTCGGAAGATTTGCTGATACCCAACTGTGGGCCCAAATAGGCAGATATCTCGTGCCGAATTTACAGATATTCTGGATAAGCGATGCGATTTATGAGGGTAGCCAGGTTCCTGTGAAATATGTTTTAATAAGTGCTTCTTATGCCCTGTGCTACACAGCGGCTATCCTTGCACTGGCTATTGCCTTTTTCCAGCGCCGGCAGGTTGGCTGAAATACGCATCGAATTAAGTTTTTGTTTAGGGTATTGTGTTGGTCATTCGGATGTTATTTTTCAGGATTCTTGAGATACGTTTTTAATGACTGCTATCTCGTCGCAGTGGTCTTGTTTCGGGCATCTGGCACAATCGCTCCAGACCTTCATCGGTAATGTTTCCTTTTTGACTATTTCAAAGCCGTTTTTTTCAAAAAAGGTTGGCTCAAGTGTAAGCGCGAAAACCCTGGGAACGCCAAGCTGTGCGGCCTGTTCGAGAGCGGCGGCTACCAGCATTTTTCCAACACCTTTTTCTTTGTTTTTTTCATTGACCGCCAGCGATTTTATTTCCGCCAGGTCCGACCAGACGACTTCCAAAGCGCAGCAGCCGACGAGCTTGCCATCAGCCTCGGCTACAATAAAGGTCTGTAGATTCTCGTAAATATCTGTTATCGAGCGAGACAGCATTCTGTCCCGTTCTGCATAAGAGCTAATCAAGGCATGAATTGCCTTAACATCTGAAATTTTGGCACTACGAGTATTCATGAGTTGGAAGTATATCCAACTATCCGGAATTTTCCAATACTAAATAATACTGATGAATTGAGATTATGCTTGGGATGTTAAAAGTGAAGTGTTAGTTGTCCTGGACTTCATTGATGTGAACTGTCCAGGGATTCTTCCCGATCTAACAACTTCCATATCTTTTCTATATTGTCCTGATGCTTTTTATTGATATCCTGAGGCAAGGTGAAATCCCTACGAAACTGTGTATATCGTTTATTAAATGCGAACCTGTCCTTTACCTGCTCAAGTGAGAGCCCTTCTTGCCTGGCCTGAATCAAGCCATCCAACATATCTTGAAGATACGACAGCTCTCGTCGGAAGCGTTGTTTAGTCCTGATTAAATCAGGGCTGTGAACTCCTATCATAATGTCGATTTGGAGGTCCTCATCGCATAATTCTTTTAGTACCGAAATCCCATGACGAATACTATTTAAACTGACCTTTCCGTAAAAATTCGGCAGCCATTTGCCACCCATGCCCATACCTATCAGCATATTGTCTTCCACGACGTGGACGAAAATAGAGCTATGATTGATTGCGTCGCCCCAGTAGAGTAACTGAAGATGTACATCTCCAAGGTCAAGAGTAAAACGGTCGTTGAAGCTTATGTCGGGGTTCCTGACCTCAAATCCACTCATAATCTCCTTTTCGACCTCACGGATAAAGTTGATTCTCCTTTGTATTTCCCGCTTCCGTGACGGGGTTAAAGAGGTTTGTTTCAGCAATCGGCTCAGGTTACTGATGCCTTGCCTTGTCCCGACGTTGTCACAGTATTTCCTGCGTCCCTTCTCGGTCGAGAGCCGATTTTCGAGCCAGTCCATTCGCATGTTCTTATGCCCAATAATTCGGACGTTTTCGAACAAAGCGTTTCCACCTGCGTGATGTAAGTGGTTGTGCGTGTTTATGACGTAAGTCCAGTCGTTTCGCCCCAGGTACTTTTCCGCCGCCTCTTTTATCTTGCTCATTATAAAAGGCGTTATCTCCGTTTCGATGACTACCAATCCTTTTTGTGATTCTATGACTGTGATATTTGTGTGCATGCCTAAATTTGACATGCTAAGCGTAATTACCCGGTCTGTCACCCGGCGGACGGATACATCCTGGGCGACAACGGCTGTCGTTAGCAGAAAGAATAGAACAATCGATATTGGAGAACTTCTTTGTAAAGGTTTCATATCCATTTCCTCCTAAGAGTGAATAATACTGCAACAGTTCTTTTAGTCAAGCAGTTCATAAGCAATTAAGCGATGGTCATTGAAGGTTGGAATAATCAGGAGCTTTTGCCGGGGAATATACTCGATATCTGCGCTATTTACGCTGGAGCCTGCAACGGTGGTTGTATTTCTTAAGTCGAGAATTTGCTTGATATAATCTGCTTTGTCGGCGAGATAAACTATGCCGTACCAGTCTGAAATCAGGTAGGTATCCTCGTCCACTACTTTTAGTCCATCACATATTCTCAGTGTAATGTTGTTGAGATTCGCAATGTTAATGATGTTCTCATCGGACGGGCGAACACCTTTTAGATACGTACTTCCATAGTCATAGGCAACCAGCCTGTCCCGGTCCCAGCAAAGGCCGTTTGGCCGTTTCAACTGACTGCTGTTAAGCCACGGTTTGATTTGGCCGTTGACGAACCGATAGATAGTAATCTTTGCGTTTTTATCATTGTCCGAGATATAGCCCGTCCCATTGCTGTCAAAGATAATGTCGTTTGGAAAACATGCAACCTTAATTGAATAGCGATTAACGATTTTAGCGGTTTCGATGTCAATTTCGGTCAGATAGTCTCTTTCCACGACATACAGCTTGTCCTGATAAATAGTAATACCGGTCGGACTGACTAATCCTGTGACCCATCGGAGTTTTACAATTTCACCTGTGAGAGACACTTTGGAGATAAACTCATCCGGTGATCTGTCTCCTGATTGGGTAAAGCCTCCTTTGACGTTGTAGTTACTAACATAGAGGACATTTCGTTGCTCATCGTATATTACCGATTCCGGAGTCCTTAACAGCGCCGGCGTCTGCCATAAAAACCTGAGGTATTCCCTTTTTGTGCTGGCTTTGTGTGTACCGCTATTGGGAACAGGTTCGAGTCCAACAGAACCGGCTGGATTGCCTGCGTCAATACATGGGAACTCTTCAGTCAGGTGATAGTTGCCCGGCATCCATTCGTTATTCGGGTCATTGGTATCCAGCCAATGACCAATCTGTACGAAAGATGGGTTTGTGCTAATATTGCTCTGTCCCGACCATCCTTCGGCCGTGCGCGTGCGTACATACACGCCGCTTTGCTCGAAATTATCCGAAAATTGAGCGGGAAAATAGAGCCTGTTACTGTCGGCAAGCTGTGTGAAATAACAGAAAGTTGCGATACCTACTATCAGCGCAGTTCTCTGAAAAACTTTCATATCGTAGTCTCCTCAGGATTAAATTATCATATATAATAACTATCCATGTATTGTAGGTGGTGTTTCACATATTAGATATAATTTTTGAAAAGTACAGTTTTTAAAGAGGTTTTCAGGTATAGAGGGATTTCTCAGTTACCAATTTGAGCCTGCCGGATTACTTCAAAATCTAACTCTTTTAAATTAATGGCCATCTTTGTCTATACTTTATAATCCATATTTTAAAGGGTTGTTTCATTTCTTCCGTGGATTTTATACGAATTGCAGTGGAATAGCCTAATTATTGATTTACTGATTTGTCTGGACTGTTTTGTATAACGGATAGTTTTGAGTAGATTAGCCATCTTAGTTCATCCTCCGACATACGAACCGAGTGATTTATTTACTGAATCTAAATAAGCATAACACTTATTAAGGTTGCAGTCAAGCTTTTTCCGACAAATGGGGTTTTGTACCTTATGGGTATAAAAAAGCTAAAAAAGCCGGAAAAAGAATTGCAAAATCGGCGTTTAGCGTATAGCGTATGGCGTTTAGATAAAATAGGAAGTTTATAGTAGTGGTGTGAATCGAAATATGAATTACGGGCTATGAGTATTTGATTATGCGATTTATACTTATAGATAAGGTTGTTTCGCTTGACAGCGGCAGGGAAATAAAGGCCGTAAAGAGTGTTTCTTTGGCTGAGGAGTATCTGGCCGACCATTTTCCCACGTTTCCGGTGCTTCCTGGGGTTTTACTGCTGGAAGGGCTGGTTGAGTCGGCATCCTGGCTGGTACGAAAGACAGAAAATTTCGCTCATAGTATGATATTGCTTGAACAGGCAAGAAATGTAAAATATAAGAGCTTTTTGGCGCCTGGTGCCCAGGTGGAATATACGGTCCAGGCAAAGGCCATTGAAGAAAACGTCAGTAGCTTTGCCGGTTATGGCTTGTCGGAAGGTGAAAAGATTGTCGAGGCTCGATTCGGGTTAAAGCATTTTAATCTGGCTGATGATGATTCTGCGATGGCGGCTATTGATGCAAAGATAATCGAAAATATGAAGAAACGATGGAAATTGTTGAGTAGTGGATGATTTATTACCTGACACGGAGACGGTAATAATAAATGTAATACTAAATTGAATACAGGAGGTAATAAAGTATGGCAATGAGTCGGGATGAGATTTTGCAGCAGGTTCAGGAGGTGCTCGTCGATGCGTTGGGTGTTGATGATGATGAGGTTACAACAGAAGCAACCCTGATGGGGGATTTGGGAGCTGAGAGTATTGACTTTTTAGATATAGTGTTTCGACTGGAGAAAGCGTTCGGAATAAAAATCCCCCGTGAGGAATTATTTCCTGCTGAGAATCTGATGAATGAGGCTGATTTTGTCCACAACGGCAAATTGACTGAGAAAGGACTTGAAGTTCTCCGAGAAAAAATGCCGCACACCGACCTTACGGCGTTCGAGAGCGACCCTGATATTAACAAATTAGGCGACCTGTTCACTGTCAATGCGATTGTAAATTATATTGAAGGCAAACTTAATGCCTCTTAGTAACATTGAGTGCTTGAAGTTACGCGCGGCAGATTACTCGAGGTCAGTCTGCCTCTAACTTTAATATAGGTGCCGGATGCGTTGGATTTGGATAGACAAATTTATTGAGTTTAACAGTGGCCGGGATGCCGTAGCGCTAAAGAATGTAACGCTCGCGGAAGAGCATTTACACGACCATTTTCCCGGCTTTCCTGTTATGCCCGAAAGCCTGATGATTGAAGCAATGGCACAGACGGCGGGCATACTCGTCGGCGAAGTGAAGAAGTTTCAGGAAAAGGTCATTCTTGCAAAGGTCAAAAAGGCCGTTTTTTTTGACTACGTAAGGCCCGGCGATACGATAAAATTGCATGCTAAGATTGAATCTATAACCTCCGAAGCGGCAGGCACCGCCGGTAAAATCACCTGTGGTGATAAGCTGATTGCGGAGATAGATTTAATGTTCAGCCATATAGACCAGAATCTGGCGGGCAAGGAATTTCCAGAGGAAAACTTCGTGTTCAGCTCTGATACTTCAGTATTCGAATCACTTTTACGAGATGTCATTTCAACAAGTAGCGCCGGTGCCGGAGTTGCCGGCTCGGAGCAAAGCTAATGGATTCGCCCCGCGTAGTAATAACCGGACTTGGTGCTGCGACCCCGCTCGGATTAACCGTCAGCGATACATGGGCGGGTCTTTGTACCGGCCGTAGTGGGATAGATACAATCACAGCGTTCGACCCGGTGGGTTTTAGTTGTAAAATAGCCGGCCAGGTTCCTGATTACAAAATACAAAAATATGTGCCGAAGACATATCGCAAAGCCGTCAAGCTAATGTCCAGAGACATCGAGCTGTCGGTTATAGCCGCTAATGAAGCTTTCACTCATGCCGGTCTTATTACCAAGGCCACGGACCCGGAAAACATTAACGTTAACCCGGAGCGTATGGCAATCAACCTGGGAGCGGGCCTTATAAGCTGTGACCTTGTCGAGCTGGCCCCGGCCGTGGCGGCCAGTATTACTGACGGGAAGTTTGACCTTCGTAAATGGGGAAAAGATGGGCTTGAGCAGGTGACGCCTTTATGGCTGTTGAAGTACCTGCCCAATATGCTTGCCTGTCATGTCGGAATTATTCACGATATTCAGGGCCCAAGCAATACGATTACCTGCGCCGAGGCATCTGCGCATCTGGCGATAGCCGAGGCAGCTCAGGTTATCGCTCGCGGCGGTAGTGACATTGCTCTGGCCGGCGGCGCCGAGGCAAAAGTCAATCCGATAGTAATGATTCGCCAGTGTTTGATAAAAAGGGCCACTGATAAAAACAATGATGAGCCTGAATCTGCATACAGGCCGTTCGATGCCGATGCGAAGGGGTCCGTTTTCGGCGAGGCCGCGGGCGTAGTGATACTCGAAAGTTTTGAAAATGCTCGAAACAGAGGCGCGAAGATTTACGCTGAAATCGCCGGAATCGGTCACAGTAATAATATAAATCCCGTTTACGAAAATCTTGAGCCTGACGGCAAAGGCATTGAGATAGCGATAAGAAAAGCGGTAACCGATGCTGAGATAGAGCCGAAAGATTTGGATTTAATTGTCCCGCACGGCACTGGAATTCCGGCCGATGATTTGGCTGAGTCGAGGGCAATTGAGGCGGCCCTGGGCAAGGCGGCTAAAGAAATCCCAGTTTGGCCGACAAAAAGTATGTTAAGTAATACGGGTGCTGCTGGCGGAGCGCTCGATGTTATTGCCGCAGTTTGTGCAATGAGCGAAGGTAAAATACCCGCGGCGAAAAACTGTGATAGAAAAGCGGATGGTTGTAACCTGAATATTAACGATAAGCTGCGGGATAAAGAGATACGATATGCGCTGTGCTGCAGTTACAGTTATGGTGGACAGACGGCGGCGTTGGTTTTGAAAAAGCCGGATTGAATGCCGAATATCGAACAAGGAACGATTATTTAAATGCTTAAGAAGAATAAAACTGAACGGGTTGTAATAACCGGAATGGGAATTGTTTGTCCCCTGGCTCATGATGTTGAAACACTCTGGCAGGC
>JASFVS010000292.1:0-4181 GCA_050049715.1 Phycisphaerales bacterium | reverse complement strand
CACCGATGTGAGCGTGGAAAATCTACAGCAGGGTTTTACTCACTGCTTTGTGCTGACGTTCCGCAATGAGGCCGGCAGGGAGATATATTTGCCTCATCCGGCCCATAGAGAATTCGGCCAGATGTTAGGGCCTCATCTGGATAAAGTCCTTGTGATTGATTACTGGACGAGATAGACAAAGTGTTAAAAGCTCTAAGATGAGAATCATAGCAGGTACAAAACGAGGGATGAAATTACTTGGACCGAAGACTGATGTATCGAGACCGATTACCGACAGAGTTAAGGAATCACTTTTCAGTGTCCTTTATAAATACGATTTGCCAAATAATGCGGTAGCGGCGGATTTATTCTGCGGCGTCGGCTCCCTTGCGCTTGAGGCATTGAGCAGGGGGGCTGAGTTTGTTACTTTTGTCGAGCAGGACCCGAAAGTTATTTCGGTATTAAATAAAAATATAGAAAAAGCCGGGTTCGTTAAAGCATCGAAAGTTATAAGAGGTAATGCTTTTAAGTTAGGTGCTCCAAATGCTCCTGAAGAACAAAATGTGCAGAGCAATTCAGCTTTAAGCGGTTTGATGGATTTATTAGGAGGGCAGGTAGCTGGGGATGGAGTTGTTGTTGTCAGGACTGAGCATAAGGTAACTTTATTGGAACAATACGGAGAATTTCGAGTAGTAGAAAGACGCCGGTGGGGGACGATGGCCGTAACTATATTACAGAAGATAAACGTATGACAAATAAACGGGCGGCGATAAGAGTAGTTGAGCGATTGCGGCGGGGCGGCTTTGAGGCTTTGCTGGCCGGCGGGTGCGTGCGAGATATGCTTTTAGGCAGACGCGCCAAAGACTATGATGTTGCCACTAATGCTCAACCTAAAGAAGTAATAAAGTTATTCAGACGTACGTTAAAGGTCGGAGCAAAATTCGGTGTGGTTATTGTTTTGCTTGCAGACCGGCAGGTTGAAGTTGCCACGTTCAGGACCGAAACCGGTTATATTGACGGCAGGCATCCCGGTGCGGTTGAGTTCACCAATGCGGCTGAAGACGCCAGCCGGAGAGATTTTACTATAAACGGGATGTTTTACGACCCTCTGCAAAAGGAAGTGATTGATTATGTAAATGGGCAGGCCGACCTTAAGGCGAAGATTGTACGAACTATCGGCAGGCCCGCCGAGCGCTTCAGCGAAGATTATTTGCGAATGTTGCGCGCGGTGCGGTTTTCGACACAGCTTGGTTATGAGATTGAGCCGTTGACGTGGTCTGCTATTTGTCATAACGCAGGAAATATAACTAAAATAAGCGGTGAACGTATAGCAATCGAACTGGAAGGTATTCTTGTCAATCCGAATCGCTCTATGGGGGCGAAGTTGTTGTTCGATAGTGGGTTAGGTGAAGAAATCTTTCCGGGATTATCCGGCGAGCAGAAGAAATTTGCAATCAGGGTATTAGCTCAACTGCGAAAGCAAGTCGATTTTGCTCTGGCACTGGCATGCCTTTTTGTCGAGTGTGATACGGAATTCGCAATCGATAGAACCCGAGTCCTGAGACTAAGCAGAAGTCGGACTAAACACATCAGGTTCTTATTAAGCAACAGAGACAAACTGCTTAATGAGCGCATATCTTTGGCCCAGTTGAAAAAATTTCTGGCCGGGGCTTATTTCTGGGACCTTTATGAAATGCAAAAGGCGATACTAAAAGCCCGGAACGATAGCAAAGGGAGTGTTGCCCCGTTGATAAATCTTCGCAGGAGAATAAAAGCACTTGGTGACATTGAGTTGCGGCCGAAACCGCTTCTCAATGGACACGACCTGATGCGATTGGGTGCTGTGCCGGGGCCCGGACTTGGACAACTGGTGGAAGAGTTATATATCGCACAATTAGAAGGTAAGTTGCAAACACCGCAGCAGGCCGAGCAATGGACGCGGAAGTGGTTGGAAAAGCACAGGATTATAGAAAAATAAGTATGTGATTTATTTAATGTATTTTTGAACTAATGACAGGTGTGACATGTTTAAGATATTAAGCAGATTATCAGTTGTAGCGCTTCTATTATTATGTTCCTGTTCAGCCTTAGATGAAGTGGCGAGATTTGTGGGTTTGTCGGGAGAAGCTAAGATAGACGAGATAGCGGAATCCTATGTTAAATTAGTGCTTGAAATTGGATTATATGATTCCGACTATGTTGATGCCTACAATGGGCCTGAAGAATGGAAGCCGGCGGAGCTTGAAAATGATAAGGAGAAGGAGTTCCCATCCGAGAAGTTGGAATCTGAAGTCAACAAGCTTATTGAACGATTAAAAAAAGTTAATCAGAAGAAGTTCAGTTCGCTTGAAAAGCTTCGTTATGCTTATCTGGAGAGGCAGCTTTTGTCGGTCAGGGGAAAGATTTTATTGTTGTCCGGGAAAGAAATGACTTTTGATGAAGAGTCTCAGGTGTTGTACGACGCAATTGCGCCTGTTTACAATGCGGAATATTTTGAAGACATATTACAAAAACTTGATGATGTTTTGCCCGGAGAGGGGAGTATTTATGACAGATTTAATGCTTATAGGGAAGAATTTGTTATACCAAAAGATAGATTGGAGGCGGTTTTCAACGCGGCTATGGCTGAGTGTCGCAGGCGGACACAATTGTATATCGAATTGCCGGAAGATGAAAAAGTCATTTTGGAATTTGTTGTTGGTAAGTCCTGGGGCGCCTATAACTGGTATAAAGGCAATAGTGTCAGTTTGATTCAGATTAACTCTGGTTTACCTGTTTATATCGACCGGGCGGTTGATCTTGCCAGCCATGAGGGATACCCGGGGCATCATGTAAATTTGACATTGTTAGAGAAACGTTTGGTGACAGATATAAATTGGATTGAGTATTGTGTTTATCCGCTTTTCAGCCCCCGGTCATTAATATCAGAGGGTATTGCGGAATATGGAATTGATATTATTTTCCCCGGCAATGAAAGGGTCGAATTTGAACAAAAGGTCTTATTTCCTCTGGCGGGACTGGACCCGGCAAAGGCCGAACGATATTATCATATTATCAATTTGAAGAAGGAATTAAAGTATGCGTTGAACGAGGCCGCCCGGCGATACATAGACGGCAGGATGAACGCAGATGAGGTGACAGAGTGGTTGATGAAGTATTCGTTGATGACCCCAAAGGAAGCTAAGCGTGCAGTTAGATTCATTGAGCAGTATCGCAGCTACGTTATCAACTACAGTCTTGGTGAGGATATGGTCAAAGAATGTATAAAAAAGCATGCAGGGGAGGAGAATTCTCCTTATAAAAGCTGGGGCCTGTTTTATACGCTTCTTTCAACGCCGCAGACTCCTTCAGGTTTGGTTCGTTTTAGTCAGTGATATAAAAACGTTTGTAAGTCAACTTACATAAGTCAGCAGGGAGCGAGGGAAAACTTAGTACAAGTGTTGTGAGTACATTTATCAATGCAGCCTTTTAGTCTTTTAATCAAGCCGTCCGGTTCGGATTGCAACGTTGATTGCAAATATTGTTTTTATAAGCGCCGGGCGCCGGAAGTCGGTCGGGGCAGACAGCGGATGAGCGACGAGGTGCTTGAAAAACTTATAAAAGATTATATGCAATTGGGTTTTCCATCGGCTGGCTTTGCCTGGCAGGGTGGTGAGCCTACGCTGATGGGGCTGGATTTCTATAAAAAGGCGGTGGAATTGCAAAAGAAATATGGCAGTCCCGGGCAGGAGGTTGGTAATTCACTTCAAACCAATGCGATTTTGCTGGATGAGCAATGGTGCCGGTTTTTGCATGATAATAGATTTCTTGTCGGCATAAGTATCGACGGTCCGAAAGAATTGCACGACTATTATCGCCTTGACCATTCGGACTCGGGAACATTTGATAAAGTGATGAGGGCTATTGAGAACTGCAAAAAGTATAATGTTGAATTTAATACACTTACTCTGCTTAATGATAAGAACGTGGGACATCCGGATGAGGTGTTTGATTTTTTAGTTGGGCTTGGGACGAAGTATCTGCAGTTTATACCGTGTGTGGAGGTTGAAGCTGACACGAATAAAATTGCGGATTTTTCAATTACGCCGGAGCAGTATGGAGAATTTTTGTGCAGGTTGTTTGACCGATGGTACGACTATGGGCCACGGAAACTGAGCATTCGTGATTTTGATTCGTTCCTGTCGTATTATATTGCAGGTAAG
>JASFVS010000291.1:0-4197 GCA_050049715.1 Phycisphaerales bacterium | reverse complement strand
ATCGTCGAGCTATTTTTTGATCCCCCTGCCCCGGGCGGCGACCCACCATCGGTTCATAACCAGGTTTGCGGCTTAGAAGGTTATTTCGGGCCGCTCGAAGAAGGTGCGTGGATTTTATTTTCTCATTTTCCAGGCTCCATTTATCTGGACAGCTTCAATGTTACGACTGCATCTGTCACTCCGATTATTTCCGGATACGTAGAGACCGAAGACAACGAAGGAATTAGTGATGTGATTCTGACTTTCAACAATGGCGGCGGCAGCACTACTACAAACAGTGCCGGTTTTTATACGAGAAGCGTACCAAACGGCTGGTCAGGAACGGTAACTCCGAGTAAAAGTGATTATGACTTTCAGCCAACATCCCGGTCATACGATAATGTAACTTCAAATAAGTCGAACCAGAACTACACAGGCTCTACAGAAACTACTCCGCCTCCACCAACGACAGACGACTATTTTACCGAGCAATTTACTTCGGGAGAAGATGAATTTGACCTGTCGAACAAATCAATAACGTTCATACCTGAGATGGACGGCGCGTACTACAGCTCCTACCTCGATGAGATTACAGAACTGCCAACCAACCCCGCCGGAGGTGAACAACTGGCACTGGGAGATGATAATTTTCACAGTGTAAGTTTAGGAGAGGGAGCTACAGTATTCATATACGGCAGTAGCTTTTCGAGCTTCTATGTCGGTAGCAACGGCTACATAACCTTCACTGAAGGAGACAACGACTATTCAGACAGTTTTATCGACCATTTTAGAACAAGGCGCATATCCGGACTGTACAATGATTTCAATCCAACCGCAGGAGGACAAATAAGCTGGAAACAATTAGCAAACCGTGTGATCGTAACATGGGAGAACATTCCGGAATACAGCGGCACCAACTCCAGCACATTTCAGATTGAAATGTTTTTCGACGGAAGAATATGTCTTTCCTGGCTCGGAGTGGATGCCGATAGCGGTATCGTTGGCCTGTCGGAGGGCCTCGGAGTGCCGGAAGGCTTTCAGGAAACAGACCTGTCCGAAATAGAATCGCCATCAGAACCACCGCCGTTAGAACTTGATTATGTAACCGAGCAGTTTTCCTCCGCAGGTGACGCATTTGACCTGTCGAATAAATCAATTATGCTTACACCCGAGACAGATGGCGCCGAGTATCATGCCTACCTTTATGATATCACAGAGCTACCAACCAACCCCACCGGCAGTACAGGTTTGTCGCTGGGTGATGACGATTATGAGTCCATAAATTTAGATGGCGAAGCTACTGTATCCATACATGGCAACATATTTACGAGCTTTTATGTCGGCAGCAACGGCTATATAACATTTGTCGAAGGAGATAATGACTACTCGGACACATTGTTCGACCATTTCGAAGTATTACGTATATCCGCATTGTTCACCGACCTCAACCCATCCGCAGGCGGACAGGTTAGCTGGAAACAATTGGCTGACCGTGCGGTCGTGACATGGGACAACATCCCTGAATACAGCGGAAATAACCCCAATACATTCCAGATTGAATTGTTTTTCGATGGAAGAATACGTCTATCCTGGCTTGGGATCGAAGCCGACAGCGGCATCGTCGGATTATCAGAGGGTCTCGGTGTGCCGGATGATTTCGAAGAGACAGACCTCTCAGAAATAAATTCAGAGCCAGTACCACCTCCGGAATCACCAACAATACTCGAGTATATCGCCGAGCAATTTTCCGCCGGAGACGATGCGTTTGACCTGTCAAACAAATCGATAATGTTCACACCGACCATAGATAATGCCGCGTACAGTGTTTATCTTCAGGGAATCACACAGTTGCCTACCAATCCTGTCGATGGAACAAATCTGTCACTGGGGGATGATGATTTTAAGTTTGCCAAGTTAAACGGTGAAGCCCATGTGTCCATATACGGCAACATTTTCACGGGCTTTTACATAGGAAGCAACGGCTATGTAACCTTTACCGACGGAGACAACGACCACTCGGAAAATATGACAGACCATTTTGCCATGGCGCGCATATCCGCATTGTTCAACGACCTTAATCCGTCCGCAGGCGGACAGGTTAGCTGGAAGCAACTGGCAGACCGGGCAGTTGTCACATGGGAGAATGTTCCTGAATACGGCGGCAATAACTCTAATACGTTCCAAATTGAGATGTATTTCGACGGTAAAATACAGATTTCCTGGCTTGAGGTTGAATCTGTCACCGGCCTCGCCGGTCTGTCAGACGGCCTCGGCGTACCGACAGATTTCACGGAAACAGACCTTTCAGAAATAAACACGCAATCGACGCCGCCAACAATACTTGCGCATATTGCCGAGCAGTTTATTTCAGAAGACGACGCCTTTGACTTATCGAACAAATCAATTCTGTTCACACCTACTTTAGACGGCACATCCTACAGCGCTTATATTAGCAATATTACACAATTACCAACCGACCCGGCAGGGAGTAGCGGATTTGTGCTTGGTGACGATGACCATCAGCACTTAATCTTAAATAACAACGCTACAGTGTCCATATACGGCAACAACTTCGGGGACTTCTATGTCGGCAGTAACGGCTACATAACCTTTACCGAAGGAGAAAATGAATATTCCGATACTTTACCTAACCATTTTAATGTACTGCGCATATCGGCACTATTCGAAGACCTGGATCCATCCAATAGTGGAGCAGTCAACTGGAAACAATTTACAGACCGTGCTGTTGTTACATGGGAGAATGTTCCTAAATACGGCAAAAACAACCCCAATACGTTCCAAATAGAGATGTATTTCGACGGAAGAATACGGCTTTCCTGGCTTGTTGTCGAAAGCATCAGTGGTATCGTGGGATTATCAGCGGGTCTCGGTGTGCCGGAAGGCTTTGAAGAGACAGACCTTTCAGAGATAGATAAACTGCCATTACCTCCATCTCCGCCAACAACGCTTGAGTATACCGCCGAGCAGTTTTTCCTTCCTTTAAACGACGGCTTTGACTTATCGAACAAATCAATTATATTCACACCTACTTCAGACGGTATCTCCTACAGTGCCTACCTTGATGAGATTACATCGCTACCAACCAACCCTGAGGGCGGCACACAGTTGTCGCTAAGTGATGATGATAGCGAACATTTAGATTTAGATGGCGGCGCCACAGTATCCATATACGGCAGCAGCTTTGGAGGCTTTTATGTCGGCAGTAATGGTTACATAACTTTTACCGAAGGGGACAACGACTTCTCAGATACTCTCGCCGACCACTTTGACACCCTGCGGATATCAGCATTGTTCGAAGACTTCGACCCACCCGCAGGTGGGCAGATAAGCTGGAAGCAACTGACAGACCGTGCGGTCGTGACGTGGAGAAATGTTAATGAATACGAACGCAACCACCCTAATACATTCCAGGTTGAAATGTATTTTGACGGAAGAATACAAATTTCCTGGCTCATGATTGCAGTTAATAATGGCATTGTGGGTCTCTCAGACGGGCTCGGCGTGCCGGTAGGTTTCGAAGAAATTGACTTTTCAGAGATTGAAATGCTTCCATAGTAAGCATTACAAACATATCTTCAATCAAAATTCATGCAGGCCGGTTGCGAAAGTGACCGGCCTTTTTCTTATTGCAATTCAAAGATAACATCTGTTATATATACGAATCCAAACTTATACACAAAATTCACATTATACTAATGAGGTATGATTATGCTTAAACACATTACAATATCCGCAGGAGTAGCTTTGAGTATTATGAGTCAGGCTTTTGTCTGTTGCGGAGGAGAAAATTATCAAAACTTCGACGTCGCTGTCTATGCACGTGCCTATGAAGTGCGAGAGATGGGAGAGACGAGTTGGCTCGAGCCGCGATGGAATGAAATTTCCAGACAGGTAAAAGTCGATAAGGTCTATCTTGAAACCCATCGTGATATGATTATAGTTGATGAGGAAACAATCCACAAAGCAAAGAAATTCTTTGAAGAAAAAGGTATCCGAACAGCAGGGGGTATTACCCTGACCGTTAATGAGAGAAACCGATTCGAGACGTTCTGCTATACCAGCGCCGAACATCGAAAGAAAGTTAAGGAAATCATCGAACACACGGCGCGGCTTTTCGATGAAGTTATTCTCGACGACTTTTTCTTTACCAACTGTAAGTGCGAATCATGTATTAAAGCCAAAGGTAATAAAAGCTGG
>JASFVS010000290.1:0-4200 GCA_050049715.1 Phycisphaerales bacterium | reverse complement strand
GTGCCGGTAATTCGGTCAATATTATCAAGCATATCGGCGTCGACAATGCTTATATATTCAATCTGAATCGATGGGACCTGCTGTAATATATTTTTCATCTCTGAGATGATTTCTGAGGAGTCTTTAACGCCATCTTCGACCATCTGACTGCACTTTTGGAGAGATTTGTAAATATTTGCTGCATCTTTTCTTTGCTGCTCGGACAAATATTGATTTCTGCTGCTGACCGCAAGGCCGTTCGGCTCTCGGACGGTCGGGCAGATGATTATTTCCAAAGGCATATTCAAATCAGCAACCATTCTTTTGATTACAATGGCCTGCTGAGCGTCTTTCTGGCCAAAAAATGCCATATCCGGTGTGACGATATTGAATAACTTCGTGCAGACTGTGGTTACTCCGCGGAAGTGGCCGGGACGTGAACGACCACAAAGAGTTTGCGTTAATTTCTCGACGTTTACCCATGTTAGTTTTTCGAGAGGGTACATTTGGTCAGGTGTCGGGGCGAAAACGACATCAACGCCCTTCTCTTCACAAATTTTCAGGTCGGCTTCCAGAGGCCGGGGGTATTTTTCAAAGTCTTCGCCGGGGCCGAACTGTGTCGGATTTACAAATATGCTGACAACGATAAAATCGCATTTCCGGGCTGCCGCTTCGATTAGTGAGATGTGGCCGATATGCAGCGCACCCATTGTCGGGACAAGGGCGACAGTTTTTCCATCTGCACGGGAAGACTTTACAAGATTTCTGACTGATTCTATTGTTTCTGCAACTTCCATTTTAAAGCAGCGTGTAGCATTTAGCGTACAGGGTTCAGATTACTATACTATTTTACAAGAATGTCCTGGTTTTGTGTTGCAGTAATGTAATATTTTATCTGGTTCACTATGTGGTCTATATCTGTGTTTTTGCTATAGTCCAGCTCAGACGTACGTTTACGGATAACAGGGCAGGTTTTCCAGTTGCTGAAGAGCTGTTCGTAGTCTGTATTGAGGTTATCTAAAAACTGTAGTTCTATTTTCTGCTCGTAGGGGCGATTTCGTTTGTGGATGCGCTCGAGGCAACTTCGGGGCGAATCCTTTAAATAAATCACTAAAACAGGCAAGGCAATCTTCAAACTGGAAGACTGATAAATCTTCTCGTATAGTACCAATTGCTCGGGAGTTAGTGTTTCTTTGCTGTAGATAAGCTCTTTGTCGAAGACGTAGTCACTAATATATATTTTTCCAGCTTTTAAGGTACGATGGCCCAGCTGTTCGACCCTACTGGTAAGAAAGTACAATTGCGAATCAAGGGCAAGCTCTTTTTTTCCGGCGTAAACATCAGGCATGAAAGGATTCGTATCGTAAGGCTCCGGGAGCATAGGACAATTAAGGCGATTTGACAATTCCTTTGCCAGTGTAGTTTTTCCAACACCTATAACACCCGCAACGCTGATAAGCTGTGGCATGCCAGAATTGTAGGTGAAATCGCAGCCGTTCAATCGATTAGCCAATTCACGGACAGGCTCTTTTAATACAGGATGAAGTAAATTCGGATTTAGCTCATATAGACCATTCAGAACAAACGAGCGCAGGTGCATTTGCGGATGCGGAACGGCCAAATCGGGGCTATCTATAATCTCATTACCAAATAATAAGATGTCCAAATCTATGGTCCTGGAAGACCATTTTGTGCCGCGCTGCCTGTCGAGCAGATTTTCAATATCAATGAGAGTTCTGAGTAAATCATCGGGGCTAAGCGTTGTTTTTAACTCGGCGACTGCGTTTAAATATTGCGGCTGGTCGGCATTTGCTAATGGAGCGGTCTCGATTAGCTCACTTACACGGGCAACTTCGATGCCTGGAGCATCGGCGAGCATTTTCAGGGCAGAATTTATGTAGCCCTGTCTGTCGCCCAAGTTGCCGCCCAGACCGATATATGCAGTTGTTTCCGACATCAAGATATGGCCTTGATACGTTTAAGTGCTTTTTTGACATTTTCCGGCTGGCCGAATGCGGTAAGGCGTACAAATCCTTCTCCGGCTGAGCCGAAGCCTGCACCGGGAGTCGTAACTACGTGGGCTTCACTTAGCAATTTGTCGAAAAATTCCCAGGAACCTACGCCATCAGGTGTTTTTAACCAGATATACGGCGCGTTGACGCCGCCATAAACGGTATAACCAATATCGCTGAGTGTGTCACGAATAAGTTTAGCATTATCCATATACAGGTCGATAATCCGGCGGTTTTGCTCTCTACCCTGCGGGCTGTAAACGGCGGCGGCGCCCACCTGAGTGACATACGAAACACCGTTGAATTTCGTACAGTGGCGCCTTTTCCATATCGGGGCGACCTCCACCGCCTTACCATCTTTTGTGTAGGCTTTCAACTGCTTCGGGACAACAGTGAATGAGCATCTCATTCCCGTAAAGCCGGCTGTCTTGGAAAAACTTCGAAACTCGATAGCAACATCCCTGGCCCCATCAATTTCATATATCGAGTGAGGTATTTCAGGCTCGGAGATAAATGCCTCATAGGCGGCGTCGAAAAGGATTATAGCTTTATGCTCTCGTGCAAAATCGACCCATTTTTTCAGCTGGTCTTTTGTGGCTACCGCGCCTGTAGGGTTATTTGGAAAACACAGGTAAATCAAATCGACCTTTTCTTTAGGCAAGTCCGGGATAAAACCGTTCTTCTCGGTACAGGGCATATAAACAAGCCCTTCATAGGTTCCATTTTTCGCCGGGCCGCCTGTTCTGCCGGACATTACGTTGGTATCCACATATACCGGATAAACGGGGTCGGATACGGCCACGATATTATCAATGCTGAAAACTTCGGGCATGTTGCCTGTATCGCATTTTGCACCGTCGCTGACGAATATTTCGTCAATATCGATATCGACACCTCGGGATTCGAAATCGTTTTTCCTTATTGCCTCTCTTAGAAAGTCATATCCCACGCCGCCATCGTCATAGCCTCTGAATGACTCCACGCTGCCCATTTCATCTACCGCCTGTTTCATCGCTTTAATAACAGCCGGGGCAAGAGGCTGGGTAACATCGCCGATTCCCATACTGATTATATCAACACCCGGATTAGCTTCCTGAAAGGCACGTCTTCTCCGGCCTATTTCAGGGAAGAGATAACCTGCCTGTAATTTTAAGAAATTTTCATTTACTTTCGTCATACTTGTTCCTCAATATTCATTAATCGATGCCTAAAACCTGATACAGGAGTGAGTAATTTTAGTGATTGGATGTGGATACGTCAAGTGCTCGTATCAAACCGGACTTTTAATACAGAATTATAATAGGTAATTTATAATTGTCAGGGATTGGTCAGTTCCCACCAGAGTCGGGGATAATCCTGGCCTTCATTAATCCACCAGATGTCTTCGGTGCCGTTGTCCGTTTCATCAACAAAATCCCAACCGGCATCGATGAAAGTACTTTGCATTTGCATTTCGGCGGTACTTTTACCTTCTCCTCCGGAACTTCTTATCTGCCCGCTGGTTTCGATGTCCCAGAAACCTGTGATGGGATCAATGCGGCTGTCGCCCACAAGGCCACCGACTGTATCATTTCCATCAACCGCGCCAACACTATAACAATTACTGATAGTGCCATTATCATTGTAGCCTACGAGGCCGCCAATATCTATATCTCCTGTGACTGGGCCGGTGCTGTAGCTTGTGACGATACTACCATCGCTGTAGCCGGCAAGGCCGCCGACAATATTAGTCCCATTGACCGCAGTTGCGCTATAACTGGCAACAATATCGCCTGAGTTGTCGCCGACGAGACCACCGGCAGAATGAGAGCCGTCGACCGTGCCATTGCTGAAGCAGTTATTGATAATTCCATATTCGTTCTTGCCAACGAGACCACCGACATCTTCAAATCCCGAGACAATGCTCGTGCTGTAGCTTGAGGTGATATTGCCATCATTGCTTCCGACGAGACCGCCAACATCGTGAGAACCGACGACTGTGCCTGCGCTGAAACTGTCTTCAATGCCATTATCTGATTCGCAGCTGCCGGCGAGGCCGCCGACAAAATTAGTGCCGTTGACGGTGGCTGCGCTGTAGCTGCCATTAATGCCACCATCTGATTCGCAGCTTCCGACGAGGCCGCCGACAAAATTAGTACCGTTGATGGTGGTTGCGCTGTAGCTGTCATTAATGCCACCATATGGGTCGTTGTTGCCTACAAGTCCGCCA
>JASFVS010000048.1:0-13273 GCA_050049715.1 Phycisphaerales bacterium | reverse complement strand
CGAAAACCGGGCAGGTCGCTCGCAAGGCTCACCGTCTGAAACAGCAAAACACCTGCGAGAATGATAAGAAATGTTCTTTTGATGTGACTCCAACTCTTTGACTGTGCTGATTTTGTGATTTCTCCGCTTGCTCTTCGCTCCTTCATAATAACGCTCTCCTTTACCCCCAAATTCCCGCAATTTTCTCGGTGCACAGTTAACTCATATGTCCCCACAATCACTTAACGAATAACAACTGAAAAATTTGTTGTGTCTTCACCCCCGATGAAGACGACAACAGGTTACACCTCGCAACGTCACCCAACCCCTTTACAAATATGAGCGATTACAGATTGGAAAATGTTGACTACTTTCTTTCAATTTTCTTGAAAAAATATCAAATAAATTCTATTTGACTTTCTTGATACTTATCTTGACTCAGTCACTTAATTGACCTGGCTTATTGTAGGGGTGATTAGGAAAAGAGCGTAAGGCATTCCCTTAAACATCTATGGCTTCTAAACTTACACGACAACCAGATGAAAACATTTGCTTGATTAGCCTCAATACATTAACCTCACAAGATTATGAAACAGAAACTATGGTTTACATTCATCACATGCCTGGCGTATTGTGTAGACAAAGAGCTCTGGAAAGCGATTGACTATCTTAAGGAGCAAGTCAGAGTCCTTAAGGAACTACAGGAAAGTGAAAAACGTATCCTCCTGAGCGACCCCCAGAGAATAAAACTGGCAGCAAAGGCCAAACACTTGACACGAAAACTCCTGGATGAGACAACCATCCTGTTCACTCCTGAGACCATTCTGGGCTGGTATCGAAAACTCATTGCCCGTAAATATGATGGTAGTCAAAATGCTAAAAATCCCGGCAGACCAAAAATTACCAGGGAAATTACTGAGCTGGTGATTCGATTTAAAAATGAGAATCCTCGCTGGGGCTATACACGAATCCGGGATTACATTGTCTATCTCGGATATAAGATAGGCCAAACAACGGTTAAAAACATCCTTCTTGAGAACGGCTTCGATCCGGAGCCTACTAGCACCCGTAAGACAACATGGAAGGAATTCATCAAGAGTCACTGGAATGTTTTAGCTGCCTGTGATTTTTTTTCGATTGAGTTGTTGGTTAAGGGCAAGCTCATCCGATGCATGGTTTTGTTCGCTATGGATCTGTCTAGTCGTAAAGTAGAAATCCTTGGCATCCGGTCACAACCAAATGGTTCATGGATGGAGCAAATCGCTCGTAACCTGACCTGGGATGACACTTTCCTGTCAGACAAGAAATATCTGATCCACGATAGGGATCCGTTATTTACAGTCAAATTCGAGAGAATTCTGAAAACTTCAGGAGTGGAACCAATTAAATTACCACCAAGAAGTCCCAATCTCAATGCTTACACAGAACGGTTTGTCAGGTCCATCAAAGAAGAATGTCTCAACCACCTCATCCTCTCTTCCGAAGAGCAACTGCATTATGTACTCACAGAATATCTTGAGTACTACCATCATGAGAGGATTCATCAAGGCATAAACAGGATCATCGAGCCTACACATGGGGCATGTCATGGTGAGATTGTCACCATTGAAAGACTCGGTGGCCTACTGAAGTCATATCACCGCAAGGCCGCCTAACATTATCACCAGGTATCACCTTGATGAGGAAGGTATGCGCTTAGAGGGACTGTTGCTTAGAGAATGACAAACATTGGTTGATTAAATGCCAAATTTATCCCTGATAACTACTTTCTCGCTGTCCAATCCAGACATGATAATTGAAAACAAAGCCTTAAAATCACTTACTTTAGGCTTGGATGATTAAATGCACCCTACGACAGTTTAACACATACAATGTCTCACAAGACCTCAAACATTAAAACACAACTCTTTCATTTTAATTGAGTCTTATATATCCAAAAGGCTCTTATTAATTGGCGTATCCCTGATATATTTTTTTAAGTACGCTATCTTTCAGTAGTCGAATGTCTGCGTGAAAAGCACATGCTGTCCAACCCAAACATGATAATACTCGGGCTTTGAAATCACTTACTTTAAGCATGGATGATTAAATACACCTTATGCCATATCTTTTGACATAATGGCATATTATGATGTAGTATACAGGTCTGTTAAGCCTTATGGCTATGAAACACTAAAAATGCAGTGGTTTAGACCGATTTTCCACAGGCATATATCTACAGAATCACAAATAGGGCTAATCGGCCATAATGAAGAAAAACGCTGAGTCAAAGAAAATTCGTATTATAGCAGTTGACAAAGGTTTCGACCTTGCGCAGCGGCTTACAGTGCTGTTTGCGAAGAAAAGCATTGAAGTCCATCGAGAGTTTAGTGTTGACCGTGTGCTGGAAAAGTTCGAATCTGAATCTTATGATGTACTAATAATCACAAGCACCGTGTTCAGAAGCGGGGATGTCGATGGTATGGAGTTGCTCGAGGTCATCGCTATGAACAGTCCAATGACCCAGATATTGTTCTTGGCAGAGCCACGAGATATTCAAACTGCAATGTCCGCCCTTAAAGCCGGTACTTATCAATATGCTAAACTTCCTATAGATGACGAGGAATTAAGGCTTCTGATTGAAACTGCTATCGAGAAAAAACCGTTATACGGCACTAATTTATTGCTGGAGTCTAAAAAGCATGAGGTCAAGCTCGAAAAGCTTGTTGGACAGTCGTCACTTATGAAAGAAGTTTATCGGCAAGTTCGGCAGGCGGCAGTAACAGACATGCCCGTTTTATTGTTAGGCGAAACCGGTACGGGCAAAGATTTAGCTGCTCAGGCAATCCATGAGCAGAGTGAGCGGAGAAATGGTCCCTATGTCCCGGTTAGTTTGGGGGCTTTACCATCGGAACTTGTTGCCAGCGAACTCTTCGGTTACGAAAAGGGCACTTTTACCGGTGCTCTTGGGAGACGAGAGGGCAAGTTTGAACTGGCCCAGGATGGCACAGTTTTTCTGGATGAAATTGCGACTATTGATGAGAAGGTGCAGGTGAGTTTGTTGCGCTTAATCGAGCAAAAAAAGTTTCATAGACTTGGCGGCAAGCGAGCTATCACTTCCGATGCCCGTTTAATTGCCGCATCCAACGAAGACCTTGCTGACGCTGTTCATCAAGGTACTTTTCGTGAGGATTTGTATTATCGCCTTGATGTCTTCCGTATAGTCATGCCGCCTCTTAGAGAGCGCCTGGGCGATATTCCCCTTCTTATAGATGAATTTCTTAAACGTTACAATCGTTCGTTTCGGAAAAACATCAGGGGAATTTCACCAGAATGCGTTAGCTTGTTGGAATTTTATAACTGGCCCGGCAACGTGCGTGAATTGAAAAATGTTATCCAGCGCGCAGTGTTAGTATGTACAGGTGAAGTACTTCTTATGGAACATCTGCCACCGCGCTTCAAACCGGACCGACCGGTTTATCCTACTGTGAGTTTCAAAATCGGTACCCCTTTAATAGAAATTGAACGTGAAATGATTACCCGGGCGCTGGCTGTTACTAAAAACAACCGCAAGCAAGCCGCTGATTTACTGGGCATCAGCCGGCGGGCGCTGTATAACAAATTGCAAAGACATAATATAAAGTGATAGTAATATTCCTTTTATAAGTGTCAGTAATGGCTTGCATCCACTCCCACCATTAGACACAACTTGGTTTATATCGATATTATAGTGCCCGAGAGGAGTATTCGCCGAGAGTGTTTTTAAGGTTGTGTTTTGGAGCGTTATGGTTTTTTATTGTGAGCAATTGTATTCTAAGAAATTTTATTTAGCACACTACCATAGCCACCTTCCCTGAGTTCAGTTAAAGTCTTCGATTAGTGTGCAAGAAGTTCGCGCTCCGATGGGCTTCTATATTTTCTGTATCATACTAATTGTGTGAAAGATATGCTCTTATAACAGAAAATAGAAAGCTACTCTCAAGCCATACTTGAGGCCGTTACCCTGTAGTACTAAAAACACAGGAGGCACCGTGTAAGCAAAAAAATCGCCGAAAAACGTTTGTTATAACCACCTTCGATGTTTCAACAGAATCCTCATAACCCTTATATGTGTACCGAAAGGAGGCAATAATAGTGATTATTGCCGATAAAGTGTTCCATTTGTGCACACCAGCCACATAAAATCGTTTGGAATCGGCTTTTTAGATTTGACTATTCAATGACAAATTTTGCTAAGCCTTTGTTATCTAATCATTTATAGGACATGCGTACATTTTGGAACATCACTTGCATAGTTGTCTAATAGTCGAGGCAAGAAATTTGTCTATTTGGGATAATGATACTGTGGATTGGCAGGAGTTAATCATGAATTCGCAAGCTGTGCTGGTTTTAGGAAATCATGCTCACAGCCATCTGGTTGAGGTTCTTTCAGGTTTAGGCTTTGACTCCCAGGTTTGGGGAAGTATGCAGCATTCTCTCGATAAGCTTCGGCATAATAAATTTGCTGCAATCCTGGTCGATTTAGAGTTTACCCGTGCTGATGTCCTGGAGTTTATCCTGAACGTAAGAGACCTCGACAGAGAAGTTCCTGTGGTCGTGATAGGAAAAGTAAAGGATGGAAGAATTGACAATATGATTGCAAGACAGGCCAACACAAAAGTTCTGACTGATTTTGAAAACAGAGACCGCTTTGTTGAGAAATTGGCGCAGGTGCTCAATGGGAGTGAAAATAAAGGTGAATAAATTTACCGATAAAAATGATTCTTGCGTTGCTTTACTTATTGGTGCTACCTCAGAGGAAGTTGTGCAATTGCGGAAATCGCTTCCAGGTTGGCTTTGTATAGAAGCGCCTGAAGGCTGGCCTTTCACGAAGGAATCTAAACCTACAGCCCAGTCATTTCGGACAATAATTGTCTTTGCCGGCCGAGACGGAGAAATGCGAGCTCTTAACGTTTGTAAATATATATGTGAGCAAAACATGATGGATGGTGTTCCGCTATTAGTAGCTGCAGACCGATATCAAATGTCACTTGCAAATGAAGTAAGACGCCTGCCACGCGGAAATTTTATTTTTAAGCCAATCGACGAAGCGGCTTTGCTGGGCAGGATAGAGGCAACGCAAGGTAAGGAATTGTAAAATAATCATGAGCATAAGAACGATAGCACGGGCGGCAAAGGAAACTTCTAAAATTGTGGCCACGGCTCCGACAGAGCAAAAGGACGCCGCTATTCACTTTATGACGGAAAAACTCACTTTAAGAACATGCGATATCGTTGCCGCAAACTTAGCTGATGTCGCGGAGGCGACAACGAAAGGTTTACCTGCTAATTTGATAGACAGGCTTGGCTTTAACGAAACGAAAATCGAAGCTCGAATTCGTGCGCTGCGAAAGATCGAAGCATTGGCCGACCCTGTGGGGCAATCGTCCGAGCTAAAGCAGCAAGACAATGGTCTTTTGGTAACACGTGCGCGTGTGCCACTGGGTGTAGTTCTAATGATATACGAAGCACGCCCACATGTTACCGTAAACGCAGGGGCTCTTTGCCTAAAAGCCGGCAATTCGGTAATTTTAAGAGGTGGGTCGGAGGCTAAACGCTGCAATGAGCTTTTAGGCTCTTTATGGCAGGAATCGCTGGATTTGGTGGGCTTGCCTTCCGAAGCAATTCAGGTTGTCGGAGGTTCGCACGAGGAAATCAGTGAGTTACTGAGCGAAACTGAGTTTATCGATATGGTCATTCCTCGTGGTGGTAAGGGCTTGATTCAAACTGTTAGTGAAAAGTCCAAGATTCCTGTTATCAAGCACTACAACGGGATATGTCACGTTTATCTTGACCGGCCTGCAGATATCAGCAAAGCAATCGATATTACTCTCGACTCAAAATGCCTTATGCCTGAAGTTTGCAATGCTATGGAAACGCTGCTTGTATCCCAAGATTTGTACGGTGATATTCCAAAAATCATTGACGCGTTCAGACAATGCGGAGTTAAGGTTAAGGGGTGTGAAAAAACACAATATGCTGTTTCTGATGTTGAACCGGCTACAGAACAGGACTGGCGGACAGAATATTTAGACAACATTGTTTCGGTCCGTGTTGTGGCGGATGTGGACGAAGCCATCCGGCATATAAACACTTACGGTTCGCACCACACGGATGTGATTGTGACTGATAGCGAAGAAAACGCATCTAAGTTCATTCGACATGTGGATTCGGCGGTAGTTCTGGTTAATGCCTCTACGATGTTCTGTGATGGCGAATCGCTCGGGATGGGCGCCGAAATCGGAATTTCTACAGATAAGCTTCATGCCCGTGGCCCGATGGGGCTTACAGAGTTAACGAGCTATAAGTTTGTTATCCGAGGCGATGGGCATGTCATGGGCGACCCACAAGAGTTCGTAAAACAGGCAAGGAAAAATTAAGGGCAGGAGGGCATGGACAAGATATATAACTACTTCATAAACAGATTCCAGAATGCCCTTGTGTCGCAAGATTCCGGCCATCGACGAATAGGCGCGGAACTGAAATTTCCACTGGTTAACCAGAATGGAACGGCGGCAAGCCTGGATACCACTCGAGCACTCTGGGACCATCTGGTTTCTCGCAACTGGCGCCCGATTGAAGATGCAATGGCCGGTCAGATTATTGGGGCCACGAAGCCGGGCGAACAGAATGCTACTATCGCAGGCTATGAAACGGGATTTTGCAAGATAGAGTTCGCCCTCGCGCATGTAGCGAACTTATTCGGTATGGAAAGGTTAATTGATGAACTCCGCGTCGAGCTGAAGCCGTTCTGTAAAGAGAACAATGTACTTTTGCTCTGCTACGGGATTCAACCAGTCACACCACCCGGCAAAAAGCTGGTGATGAAAAAAAACCGGACCAGCCCGTGGATTAGAGTTTTTAGGTCAAACCGACATATATCAGAAGGGGATGGTGACGATGTTCATTTGTTTACAATAAATGCTGCTAATCATGTTCATATAAGCGTCTCTTTAGAAGAAGCAGTCGATGCTGTAAATGTTTTAAATGGATTTGCAGGAGCACAAATCGCTCTGACGGCACACTCCAATATCTGGCAAGGCCAAATGGACCCACAATATAACTGTGTTGCTGAGAAATTTTGGGATTGGTGGCTGCCCGATAGCAACCGTGTAGGTGTTCCCATCAAACCATTTAGAGATGTTAAAGACTATGTTCGCACTATTGCTAACTTTAAGCCTGTTTACGTCTTGCGAAATGGCAAACCTATTATTTTGAAGAAATATAAAACCTTCGAAGAATACTATCGCCTCGTGCGAGCGGTAGGACTCGATACAGAAGGACGAGAGATTTCCTTTGTTCCTGAAAAAGCTGACATTGATTTGCATAATTCTTGTTATTGGTACAATGCGAGGATTTCACGTCACTATACGGTAGAAAACCGAGTGAATGACCAACAACCTCCGAATGATTTAATATGTATATCGGCTCTCACTCTCGGCTTGATTTCCGCCCTTGCCGAGGCAAAGAAGCACATTTCCACCCATGATTGGCAAGCCTTGCGCACGAGCCGGAATATAGCGTGTCGGGACGGTTTGCTGGCAACAAATGGCGGAATTCGTCTTAGCAAGCTCGCCTTGCGGATGTTGTATATAGCCCGTAAGGGATTGCTTCGCCGAGGTCTTGGTGAAGAAAAATTTTTAGAACCACTTGAAACACGTTTGTGTGAGCTTAGTTGTCCGGCCGATAAGGCACGTAAATTATTCCGGGACGGAGGCATTAACGCCCTAATAAATACACTGAAGTTTTGAATAGTACTTTTGGAGAATTTAATGACAATAACAAATAAAGGCAAAACCGAAGGGGCGAGTTTCTGTTCATCTCTTTACAAACCACTCAATGACAACGATATACGAAAAATATCTGATGCTGCATTTGATGTTCTGGCTAAATCCGGCATGTTAGTCTGTTCGCCAACGGCTTTCGATGCATTTAAATCAGCCGGCGCATTAACCAACCCCCAAACCCGGGTAGTAAAGCTTCCCAAAAGTATGGTTGAAGACGCCATTGATTCAAATCCGTCCTCGATAACACTATATTCTCGAAATAGTGATTATGATGTCGTTCTTGAAAAAAACCGCGTTCATTATGGTACAGGTGGCACAGCTATTTATGTACTTGACCCCGATACCGGCGACCGTCGTCCTTCCACTACCGCTGATGTTATGTTGAACGCTCGAATGACGGATGTGCTGGAAAATATACATTTATTTACCATCAATGTTTTTCCAAATGATATAAAGAACAAAGATTGTATAGATACAAATCGCTTCTTTCATGCATTTGACAACACAAAAAAACATGTAATGGGCGGCATTTACTCATTAGCTGGTTGTCGCAAAGTTGTCCAAATGGCGGAAATGATTGCCGGCGGTATGAGCGCGCTGCGTGAAAGGCCCTTTGTGTCGTTTATAACGCTAATTATCAGCCCTTTTAAGATTGATAAAGACTATGGTGAAATGACGTGCTACCTGGCTCAGCAGGGCTTACCTGTTGTAGTACCCACCGAGCCTATTTGTGGAACAACTTCCCCTGTAACACTTGCCGGAAATATCCTGACCCATATAGCGGAAACACTCGGCGGCATTGCGCTTGTACAGTGCATTAACAAGGGTGCGCCGGGTATTTGTGGTAGTGTCGGTTCTATCACAGACCTTAGAACAATGAGCCATCTCGGTGGTCCCATAGAGCGTGCCATGATAAATGCGGCGGTCTCGCAGTTGGCTCACTATTTTGAAATACCTCTTTATTCGACGGCCGGAACATCAGATGCAAAACAAGTGGACATTCAAGCCGCGTATGAAAGTGCGATGTCCAGTTTACTTGTGGCGATGTCGGGAGCGAATTATATCCATGATATTGCTGGGTTGATGGAGGAAGACCTCACTGTGTCCTACGAAAAACTTGTAATGGACAATGAAATCCTCGGCATGTGTCAGCGGGTTTTACGCGGGATAGAGGTGAATGATAATACCCTCGCTGTGGATTTGATTGTGGAAAAAGGCCCGGGCGAGGACTATCTCGCAGAGCAACACACGGTAGAGCACATGCGGAGCGAGTTTTTTATGCCGACTTTAGCAAATCGTGACAAACGGGAAAGCTTTCAGCCAAAAAGCGATGCACTGTCCCGTGCGCAAGATTTCGTTCAGCAGGTGCGTGCTGAAAGCTACGAAAGCTGTCTGAGCTCAGGTACACGTCAAACAATCTTAGAAAAATTCCCCGAGATTGTGAGCACTGGTTCGGATGAAAAACAGATTCAGGACAGAACACTAAAGGTGATTATGAAGGAGAGTAACTGATGATTTAGAGGAAATCAAAGAAGAAGTAGAAAGGTGGAGTGACGATGCCTTTATCTGATAATCGTGACATACACCAGAAAAGGTTTTCGCCGGTTTTTACAAAAAGAAAGGAGTTTGAGCAAATGACAGAAGAGATGACAGTTAAATTTAAGTGTTCCCACTGTTTGACATCGCTGGAAGCGGGCAGCAAGTTGATAGGCAAGACAGGCAAATGCCCTTATTGCAGCAAGGAGATTACTGTACCTGAAAAGGATGAGCAGGCGTCAGGTGAAGGAAATGAAACACCGAAAGAAGAATAAAGATTTTTCGTATATAAGTCTGAAAAAATAGAGGTAAATTGGCTCATGGCGCATTAATTTGAGATGACGAAGCTTGCAAGGCTTTTAGGCTGGATAAAAACAGATAGGTGTGAATGGTTCATGTCAGAGCATGGAAGGGAAGGCCAAATGAAACAGAATAATAAACAATTACAAGATCAATTGAACGACGCGAAGCTTCAAGGCCAGGATAAATATCTTATTTTCACTCTTGATGGTGACGAGTATGGCGTGGAGATCTTAAAAGTTCGTGAGATTGTCAATTATGTGGAACCCAATGCCGTTCCTCAAACACCGGACTATGTAAAGGGAGTAATCAAATTACGGGATGAAGTTATACCTGTAATGGATATTCGGGCCAGGTTCGATATGGAGGCTGTGGAAGCAGATGAACATAGCTGCATTATTATCGTTGAGCTTGTTCAGAACGACCGTGGATCTGTTGCAGGTATTATAGTAGACAGGGTTTCAGAGGTGCTTGATATAGCTAATGAGGATATTGAACAAGCTGAGCAGCTTGGCTCTGTTGTCAACATCGATTTTATTCTCGGGATAAACAAGACAAATGGTTCGGTGCGGATATTGTTGGATATGGATAAGGTGTTTGTAGATACGGATATCGGCGAATTAAAATGAGAGAAGAAATAACAAGAACATATTTGCAAAAAGCGGCAGGAATAATACCGGCCGAGAAGAAAATATCATGATATCAGAAAAAGGTGTATTACAGATACCTGAAGAGATGAAATTATCAAAAAAAGCCTGGCCTATTTTCTATGTTCAGCCGGAGGATTTACACTTGTGGCGTGCCCCCACGAGCTTAGCTTATCTTGTCAGTGACATAGTGGGTGCGGCGGTAAAATATGTACATAGCCGGCCTATATTTGGGCAAGCCTTACTTAAAGTACATGTAGGTGAGCTAAATTGTGTCACGAGAATGAGGCCTGAATATACTATGGGCATTTTCAAGGTTTTCAGCGAAGAGGGAGCATCAGGGATTGTCGCCGGCGATACAACCGTAGCATATTCAGGCCCGAGAGGATACAAGGAAAATCCTGTATCAAATGCATCGAAATACTTGCAATTAGCCTGGAAGCACGGTTGGTCAAAAAATGGTAAGGCTGGAATACTGTTCGTAGTGCTTGATCGTCCTTCAACTGCCAAACCGCGAGAGTTTGAGTTTACTCAAGTGCAGGAGCGTTTTGAAGTCGAGGGAGTTCGCCATTTTAAGGATTTTTATGTGGCGGGCGGTTTTTCTGCCGCTGATTTTGTGGCTAACAACGCTCATCTAACATTACACGGCTTAGCCGGTGTAGCCGGCTGTGTCAAAAGCATTGCGATGGGATGTTCCGGTCTGACAGGTAAGTTCCAAATGCACCAATCATTACTACCACATTTTGACACCGAACTTTGTACAAGTTGCGGTCGATGTGTGGAAAGTTGTCCAGAAAACGCCTTGCAGTTAAACAAAGGCGATGCCTGTCCGATTGCCGATTCGAATATCTGCATTGGTTGTGGGGAGTGTGAAGCGGTGTGTGCTGTGGGGAAAGGTGCCATCAAATTGGAAAGTGAGGAGATTAATGATTGGGAGCGAGGCGGGGAAACTTTGCCAATTCGTTTGGCTGATTATACTATCGGGCTTATGAATGGCAGGTGGGACAATACATTTGCTTCATATGTATGCTATTACCGAACGGTGTGACTGCCTTAACATAAAACAACAACCTCTGCTTAAACACGACCTTGGATTTTTGGTAGGTAAAAACCCATTTGCAATCGATAAGTTTGCCGCCCGTCTCCTGGCTGATGCGATTGATAAAGAAAGGCAAAAAGTTGATGAATCATTGCTGAAATCGGCAGAAACCATGGCTAATTATGTCTATGAAACTTATGGAATACTTACTGAAGTACCAGTGGAAAGAATGACCGTATCTTAAGTGTCAATATAATTGGGAGGCTTAGTGAAGAACACAGAAATTACAATTAACCCAAGGTTTGAAGAAGAAATTTCGAATGAAAAACAGCGGCAGGGAGTTTTGGTAAACCCGCACTGTCGATTGACTAACAACCAGATAAAACTCGTGGATTCTGTATCACGAGAACTCTTACAAGAACCCGGAGTATTTTGTTACAACCGACAGGTTGCCGAGATATTCAAAAAAGCTGGGGCTGATGTAGAGGATGCCGGTATGTGTGTTCGCATTCGAGTACCATCGGAGCTGGTTGATAAGGTTCTGAAGACGGCCCCTTCGAAAATTGTACTTGGCGCCCGCAACCCGGAGAATCGACTGATTCTCGACGCTCACGAGCCTCGCGTCCGATTCGGTAGCGGCTCAGAAACTAACGTATGGCTGGATGTGGCGTTCGAAGGAAAATTGCCGATTTTTACCCGTCAGGAAGGTTCGATAGAGCGATTATGCAGAGCGGCACACTTGTGCGAAAACTTAGAACATCTGGACTTTTTTATACGCTGTGTGAATATTCGTGATAAAGAAGTTGGGAGTGGGAATAAAGACGTAAACAAATTTTTTGCCAGTTTAAATAATATAACAAAGCATGTGCAGGCAGGACTGACAGACCTTAAGGCCCTGGATGATGTCATCCGAATGGGCGAGATTATAGCCGGTGGAAAAAATTCTTTTGAGAAAGAGCCGATTTTGTCCTTTATCACATGTGTTATCAAAAGTCCACTGCAAATTGTAGACGATACCGCAGAGAAACTAATCGAAATATCGAAACGTCGAGTTCCTGTGGTAATCTCAAGTTGTCCAATGGGTGGAGCTACAGGACCTTTTGACGAATTTGGGATGGTAGCACAAATCAACGCGGAGCTGTTAACAGGAGTGACATTAAATCAGCTTGTGGCGCCGGGCGCCCCAGTGCTATATGGTGCGGTACCGGTTAGAACGAGGCTCGATAACCTTAATGATATGTATGGAGCTCCGGAGTTTAACCATTACAATTTAGACTGTGCACAAATGGCCCGGTTTTATGGTCTGCCCTGCTATTCCACAGCAGGGGTGGGCGACATTGATGTACCCAGCGTCCAGGCTACAGTAGAGAAACTCTTGACATTCGCCAGTGTACCTCAAGGGGGAGCACAATATATACACTATGCTTTTGGCCTGCTGGAGCGCACCAACGTTTTTTGTCCTGAGCAGGCTATCATGGATAATGCTCATATCGGCATCGTTAAGCATATGTTAGCCTCTAATTCTGATGCTGCTATATGTGAACAGGAGCGGGAAACCGTGCTATCTATGATTCGTGAAGTAGCTGCGACAGACCATAAGACTTATATGTATCATTTACCTTTGCCGACTCGCGATTTCGTATATGTACGTTATCCGTTGGAAGACAAAGATAAAGGGGCTTTATATGCAGCCCATCAGCAATACAAAAAAATACTGGGAATGCCACGAAAAAAGTTGCCAGCAGAAATAATTCAGGAAATTAAGTCGAAGATTTCCGGCATCTTACCCCAGGGTTTCAATTCATGAACGGCAGGAGAACGAAATGACAAAGCAATCGGATAATAAACAGATGCGTGCCTATAGCGAGGCGGTCAAGAGTGGGTTGTATGCAAAAAAAACAGGCCTTGTCGGGAAATATGACAATGTTAGACGTTATTGGGAAGATGAAATAACAAGACAATTCCTG
>JASFVS010000289.1:0-4226 GCA_050049715.1 Phycisphaerales bacterium | reverse complement strand
CTCTCTCATGCACCGCCTGCACAAACGGAACTATCGGTGCTAATGGCATAGGCGAATTTTCAAAATCTTCTACTACAGCACTCTTAAATCGCCCCGGCAAATCAGACACAATCGCATCAAAAGATTTTATCTTCGCCCCTTCATACCCAAACTTATAAAGACTCGGCACATACGCCCACTCGAATTTCTTCGCCGCAAGTAAAAGGATTTCTTCTTTTTTCACTCCTGCTCGCTTTTGTTCCCTAATCAAATCCGCAAGCTCAACAATCACCTCCTCACCTTCACCTAAAATGAACAGGTCGATAAATTCAACCACAGGCTCGCAGCATACCGCTTGCCCTCCGCCGGCAATTATCAATGGGTCGTCCTCACCTCTATTACAGCTTCTTAAATCTATACCGCCCAAATCAAGCATATTAAGCACATTGCTATAACATAGCTCATTGCTCAGGCTAAACCCCACAACATCAAAGCTTTTCAGCGCCGCCCTGGATTCCAGACTAAACAGAGGTATTTCTTTCTCTCTCAAAACTTCCTCTGCATCAATCCACGGCGCAAAGACCCGCTCGGCCACAATACCGTCAATCCCGTTAAGAATATCATATATGACGGCTATCCCCGTATTACTCATCCCCACCTCATAAACATCCGGGAAACACAACGCGACCTTCAACTCGCACAGCGAAAGGTCTTTTTTAACTTGATTTACTTCTCCCCCGATATACCTGCCCGGCCCGCGCACAAAAGGCAAAAACTCCTCCTCAACCCGCTCAGCCAATATTGTCACTTCTTTTTTATTCATCCCCGCATTATAAGCTGATTATCAACTATTTTCTATTGATTATCACGCGATTATCAATTATCAAATCCTGTGTTTGGAAGGATTCTTTTATGAAAACAAAAATCCGGTACATAACAATCGCAGTCTTTTTCGCCTGTTTGCTTGCGATACTCTATCTTTCCATCAATACCCAAAAACCTGTCGCGCTCAACAGCGGCTACCATCTGGTCATGGGCACATTCGCCCGAGTCGTCGCCATTGCAGAAGATTCATCCACTGCCCAAAAATGTATCGACGCCGCCTTCGCTCAAATAAATAAAGTCGATGATCTGATGAGCGACTATAAAAGCGATTCGGAAATAAGCCTCGTCAACAAAAACGGATTTAACAAACCTGTGCAGGTCAGCCGGGAAACCTACGAAGTCCTCAAAAAAAGCCTCGAATTTAGCAGACTCACCGATGGCGCATTCGATATTACCGTAGGCCCTCTGGTTGACCTGTTTCACACTGCAGAACAAAACGGAATTTTCCCCGACAAAGAACAAGTCGAACAGGCTAAATCGAAAGTCGGATACGAAAAACTAAAACTCGACGACCAAAACAGGACCATTCGGTTCACAGTCGAAGGTATGAGGCTCGACCTGGGAGCAATCGCAAAGGGCTACGCCGCTGATAAAGCAATCGAGGCAATGCAAAACGCCGGCGCCATTGGCGGCATGGTTGACCTCGGCGGCGACATCCGATGTTTCGGCTCACCATCGAAGGGCAAAAAAAACTGGCTAATAGGCCTGCAAAATCCGAACACCGAACAGGATACTACCGGCCGCTACGTTCTGTTGAAACTTAAACTAATCGAAGGGGCTGTCGCAACCAGCGGCGATTATCAACAGTATATTTTAATAGAAGGCAAACGGCAAAGCCACATAATGGACCGCAAAACCGGAACGAGCGCCGAAGGCCTTTCAAGCGTTACCATTATTGCCGACAATGCAACCGACGCCGATGCCCTTGCTACCGCAGTCAGCGTAGTGGGAACCGAAAAGGGTCTCGCTTTAATCGAAAAACTCCCCCACACCGAAGCAATCCTGATAGCCTCTACGCCGGAGTATAAGCTCACCAAAACCACCGGTGCCGAAAAATATATAGTAAAGGAATGAACCCTGGTAACTGTCACTCAGGAATTCACAGCTTTTACTTCTGCCTGTTCCGGAGTTTTTGCTGTTTTACCGCGAAAGATAATCACTTTCGTCGGGCATTTGTTCATAGCGGTTTCAGTTTGTTCACTGGGCTGGTATCTTCCGTAATCAACACGGGCCAAATTATCCTCGACGGTGAAAATATCCGCCTGCTTTGCACAAAGCCCGCAGCCTATACAGCCTACCTTGCAATTCGCACGTGTACTCTTGCCCGTCTCTTTACTGTTGCAGGCAACGATCATCATATTCTCATGACTGAACGGAACCATCTCGATTAGATTACGCGGACAGGCCTTCGAGCAGGCCGTACAGCCGGTGCATTTGCCATAGTCAACGGTACTCAGCCCATCAACAATATGCAAAGCATCGAATTTGCAGGCTCTCACACAATCACCAAAACCCAGACAGCCAAATCCACACGCCTGAACATCGGCCAAAGCATTCGCCGCCGTACAGCTTCCTATCCCCTCGTACTTAGCATGAAACTTTTTATCTGCACTATGGGCATGGCATCGCACAATCGGTCTTTGCATAGGTCCCGAATCACTGACCTGCAGGTTCAGAATATCCGCTATCTTTGCTGATGTCTGCTGCCCACCCGGCGCGCATTTGCCCAACAGCTCAGGATTTGCCATTACTGCTTTCGCATATTGGCCGCAACCTGGAAATCCGCACGCGCCGCAATCGAGATTCGGCAAAGCCTCGTGGATTTGCTCTATTTTAGGGTCAACTTCAACTTTGAGCTTTTCGCTCGCTATCAGAAGCACCAGCGCAAATCCACTGCCCAAGCCTAACATTGTAAGCCCTGCCGGCCAGGCACTACTCCACAATTGTAAAATATCTGCCAAAACCATTTCTAATTAACTAATTAACTGATCAACTAATTCGCTTATTTAATTCGCTAACTCACTCACCTTATCATCCCTGCAAAACCCATAAATGCCAGAGAAAGAATACCCGCCGTAATCAGCGTAATCGGCGCCCCTTCCAGGCACTTCGGCACATCCGCCATATTCAGATTCTCACGAATGCCCGCCATAATACAAATCGCCATCGTAAAGCCGATACCCGCTCCGAAGCTCAGAACCACCGCCTCAAGCAAAGAATTAATTGCCCAAAGATTTATAAACAAACACAACCCCAGAATCGCACAGTTCGTCGTAATAAGCGGCAAAAATATACCGAAGCTGTCGTATAACGATGGAAAGAACTTCCGCAGATACATCTCGACTAATTGCACCGCGCCGGCGATAACCAGAATAAAACACACATACCTCGTAACTTCCAGAGGCGTACCTATCAGAATCAAATGGTCAATCAGCCACGTCAGCGTCCCACTCAGTGTAACAACAAACGTCACCGCCAGCCCCATACCGAAAGCCATATCGATTCTGCCAGACACGCCAAGATAAGGACATATCCCGAGAAACTTCGTAAAGACAAGGTTATTAACTATAACGATGGATATAAAACCCATCAGCAAAATATGAAGCGTATTCATAAACCTTCCCTCTTAAGCTTCTTTCTTAGTAATCATATTCACCAGACCTAACAAAAGCCCTAACGTGATAAACGCTCCTACCGGCATACTCATCGCCGCCCACGGAACAAACGCTTCGGGCATCAACTTCATCTCGAATATCATACCCGTAGAGAGCAATTCCCTCACACTCGCCAATACACAAAGCGTAAGCGTAAAACCTATGCCCATTCCTATTGCATCGATTACGCTTATAACAAGGCCGTTCTTACTCGCACACGCCTCCGCCCGGCAAATAATAATGCAGTTCACAATAATGAGTGGCACATAAGGCCCGAGCGTCTCGCTCATCTTCGGCACAAACGCCTTTAAAAATAAATCGGCAATCGTAACAAAGGTCGCTATTGTTAAAGTAAACATTAATATTCGCAAATGCGGCTTAAGAAGATTCCGCATAAGGCTAACTATTATATTACTGCACAAAAGCACAAAAATAACACAGCAGCCCATAGTGAAAGCCGGCTTAACCGCCGCCGTAACCGCCAAAGTCGGACACATCCCCAGCAGCAGCCGAAACACCGGATTCTCTTTCCACAATCCGGTTATTAATGTCTGCCCGTAACTTACAGTTTTGGACTCACCACTATTCGCCATTACCGATTAATCCCTTTTGCTGCAACTGCTTTTTTATTTCACCCGTATATGTATTAAATATCTTTACTACGGCTTCGCTACTCACGGTCGCACCGCTGATAGCCACTATCTGATT
>JASFVS010000047.1:0-13343 GCA_050049715.1 Phycisphaerales bacterium | reverse complement strand
TTATAGAACGCTGTCGCAAAGAGCAACTTGAAATCGAAGAATGTACCCAAACCCCTGACGATAAATTACTTAAGAGTTTATTATCATCAACACCTTCTATTCTGTTCATACCCGCGATTGAGGACGATTGCCAGGGTGTCAAGCTGGCTCAGAACGCCCTTAATAATAAACTACCCCGCGTAATAGTTCTTTACGCCGCTTCTATGCCATCAAGAGAATTCCTTTGCCTCGCTTTTCGGGAGGGTGTTGACGATATAATAACCTTGGATGCCGACGACGAAACAATTAATTCCAAGATCAAACGCGCCGATCGTCTGTTACAGACCAGACTAAACTCAACGGATGACGGGCTGTTACAACAAGAAATCGAATCGCTTCAGCATCGTTGCGAGCAACTGGAACGCAAAAATGCCAAGTGGGAGGAACGATTAATCACCTTGTCTTCGACAGCAACAAGAATGGCCTCCGGCCAATTAATACTTGCAGAGGACCATCCACCTCTGCTTATAGTCGCTTCCAGCAATTCCCAGGCTTCCAGAGCAGTCGAACTATCACGTCGTCTTGGCTTTGACCCTCACGTGGCCAAAACCGGCAAGGAAGGTTTGGAGCAAATTCAACAATATCAACCGAAAGTTATCCTTACTGATGGCACCCTGCCGGACATGAATGCAACGGCCTTCGCCCAGGACGCCCGCAAGGCTTTAGGTAACCAACCCGTAATTATAATTGCCTGGTCAAGCAGCCAAGAAGCTGAAGAGCCCCTCCTGGCTCCGGATAACTGTATAGACGATTTTGTTCTCAAATCAACCACCAGTGAAGGCGCCGGTCTTTTGTCAGCGGCCTTACTCGGTGGGCTCCGTTAAACGGAATACAACTTCACATCTAAATAGTAGTTATTTCCACCGGTAGTCGGGTTCACACACCAAAAAAACTTTTCACAATAGACCTATAATATCTATCCGGTTTTTTCCAAACACCCGTATTTAGCTTTTAAAACGCCCTCCCACGACATTTAGGTTGAATTAGAAGGAGCTTTCGGGTACAATACTATCAACAATTCAAATACGAGGGGGATTTACTAAAACAACAAAATTAATCTGAATTATTGCGCGTCCAAATGTTCCACTTTTGAGGGGGGTGTTCATTGGAAAAAGCAAAAGCCAAAAACATTAGCGTTTTCTTAAACCTTATTAATTTAACAGTCAGCATTTGCATCCTGATTCTAATAGTCAAAATAGCTCGAGCGAAAGCCGACAGTCCGATAACTTTATCTAACGCTACAGTAATCAGCGAAAAGGACTCCGTAGGTGCTCTTTTAAGCGAACCTAAAACAATAAAGGCTGAGCCTAAGCCGAGCAAACCAGTTACCACCACTGACAAACCCGCTGAAATTTCCAATAGTGATACCGAACAACCCAAAGAATGGCAAGAGGTCCGAATGCGCGTAACGGCCTATTGTCCCTGCCCGATATGTTGTGGCGAATACTCAGACGGCATTACGGCCTGTGGGCATAAAATACAGCCGGGCGATACATTCGTTGCAGCGGATGGGCGATATTCTTTCGGCACTGAAATGCTAATACCTGGCTACAATAACAGCCAGCCTGTAAAAGTTCTCGATAGAGGCGGTGCAATTAAGGGCAACAAACTCGACGTATTTTTCGCCACTCATCAGGAGGCCCTGGAATGGGGGGTCAAACACCTCGATGTTAAGGTATGTTATAAGTAGCCCTACAGGCACGAGAAAATAAATAAGCTAACGTCCTGCTGTGAAAATCCAGTCCACACAGCTTAAGATACCTCCCTATCCGTACAATCCACCCGCCTATTATCGGCATAATTTCTATTACAACCAGCACTTAAGTTCCCATAAAAACCCTGCAACTGTAAGGATGCAAACACCTTTGAAAAGATTAAGCTTTTCTGTGAAAATAAGGTTGTGAAGTAACGCATTTTGGTGTAAACTACGCTGGTTTTTATAGCACGTAAATTTGATATTTTTACCCTTTTAGTTATTGTTAGCTCAGAGGTTTATTATGAAAGTAAATTTTAACAGAGCAGCTCTTAGCGAGGCCTTAGGCCTGCTGACATCTGTAGTACCAAGCCGGACCCCAAAGCCAATTCTGCGATGCGTGCAAATTACGGCTGAAGAAAAAGAGGTTCGGATATGCGCAACGGACCTGGAGGTCGGTATCAACTATCTGGTCTCTGAAGTACAGGTCGAAAAAACCGGTGAGATTATCGTACCGGCAGACCGGCTGGCCGCGATTGTGCGGGAAAGCATTGATGATGTTTTGCTTCTGGAAGCTTCGAAAGGCACTTGCGAAATAAAAGGGGCTGACAGTCACTTTACGATATACGGCCAGGAGCCGGGGCAGTATCCGGTAGTGCCTGGTTTCGAGGGTAACGGCGACATAAATATTGCTCTGGGCAATCTTCAGGCGGGTATCGAGCAGTGCCTGTTCGCGACAGCCAGAGAAAGCAGCCGCTATGCGATTAACGGTGTGCTCTGGGAGATTAAAGACAAAAAACTATTACTGGTTGCCACAGACGGCAGAAGATTGGCACGGTGTAGAGTCAATTTAGCTTCGGCACCGGCCAAAGACAAAGCCCCGGCAAATATAATAGTACCCGCCAAGGCAATGGGATTACTGGACAAAGTCGGCAGCAACGAAAAGGACACCGTCGCAATAAAGCTTATAGATAACCAGATTCTAATAAGCTGTGCGAACGTTGTCATAAGCTCAAATCTCGTTGAAGGTAACTTTCCAAAGTACGAGGATATAATCCCAACCGATTACGATAAGAAGCTTACACTATCGAAAGATGGAGCATTGAGTGCGGTACGCCGTGCGTCGCTACTGACGAGCGAGGAATCAAGAGGAATTAAGCTTTCGGTGCAAAAAGATAAGCTCGTATTTTCCGGAAGAGCACCGGAGACCGGTGACGCACAGGTCGATATGCCAATCGACTATAAAGGCGAACCGATTGAAATAGGTTTTAATCCACAGTTTTTAATAGATGTCCTGCGGGTTATCAAAGCACCGGAATTAGAATTCGAATTAGGCCAGCCGGACAGACCCGGTCTGATTAAAAGCGGGACAAATTTTCTGTACGTTCTGATGCCAATCAACTTAGGATAATTTACCTCTGAAGAATAGAAGCTCAGTTACAAGTTTGTTTCGTAGAAAATATTGAAGATATTATTTCGAGCCAGCCGGAGGCTTCGCCAAAGCAGGAATCGCTTCGGCCGAAATGACATATAACCTTTTCTACAAAGCATAATCAGTTCTGAGGTCAGGAAACATTATGTTTGAAGACGAACAATTACGCAACACCGTTATGAAGCGAAGGGCCAGAAAGTTTGATGGCACAGTCAGATTAGGTGATATTGCCGGACAGTTTGTCAACGAGCAGATCTCTCCCAGACAATCGAAGTATAGTGCAATCAGCGAATTATGGAGCAAACTGTTACCTGCAGAACTTCAACGGTGCTGCGAAATTGTCGACATTTCCGGCGGCCAGCTAAAAGTACGGGTGGACTCGCCCGTATATCAGTATGAGTTACAATTGTGCAGTTCGAAACTTCTTGAACAGTTGCAACAGCAATGCCCAAAAGCCCGGCTAACGAAAATCAAATTCGTTATCGCTTAAACAGCTACTATCTAAGTGAGAACTGGAAAAAAATCCACAGTTTATCTGTTAACAGAGACGATATATAGGATAAAGGTAGAGAGCAAATATGAAGGACCATAAATATGATGCAAGTAACATAAAGATTCTTGGGGGGCTGGAAGCAGTACGCAAACGGCCGGACATGTACATCGGCGACCGCGGAACGGGAGGCTTGCATCATCTTGTCTATGAAGTACTCGACAACTCAATCGACGAAGCATTAGCAGGATTCTGCATTAACATAAACGTACGAATTTACCCTGACGGCAGCTGTACCGTCGAGGACGATGGCCGAGGCATTCCTATTGAAAAACATAAAGAGGCAAAAACAAGCGCTCTGGAAGTTGTGCTTACAAAGCTGCATTCAGGTGGCAAATTCGATAGTGAAAGTTACAAAGTGGCCGGTGGATTGCACGGTGTTGGAGTAAGCGTTGTTAATGCACTTAGCGAATGGCTTGAAGCCGATGTTTACCGGGACGGAAAGCATTACCACTTCGAATGTGTTAGAGGAGTTGCCAAAGGACGCGTAAAAGAAATCGGCACTACGAACAAACGCGGCACAAAAATATCTTTTAAGCCCGATGAAGACATATTCGGCGACACAGAGTTTATTTACGATACATTGCTGAAACGAATCCGGGAATTAGCTTACCTGAACGGTGGGCTTAAAATCACGTTTAAAGACGACAGAAACAAGAAAAAAGAAGTATTCAGATTCGAAGATGGGATTAAGGCATTCGTCAAGCACCTCAACGAGGGCAAAGATACACTTCATAAGGATGTTATTTATTTGGCCAGAGAAGACCGCGAGGCTATGCTAAGCTGCGAAGTGGCTATGCAGTACAACGATGGTTACACTGAAAACGTATTGGTTTTTGCCAACAATATCCGCAATATCGACGGTGGGACTCACCTTTCAGGTTTTAGAACGGCGCTGACGCGGACGATGAATTATTATGCCAAAAGTAATAATCTGTTAAAGAACGGACAGGCAACAACAGGTGACGACCTTCGTGAGGGTTTAACGGCCGTCGTAGCGGTGAAACTTGCGGACCCGCACTTTGAGGCTCAAACAAAGGTCCGGCTGACCAATCCGGAAGTGGGCAGCTTCGTTGAAATGACCGTCAATGAGCAATTAGGTCACTTCTTGGAAGAGCACCCCACAGAAGCAAAACGGATTTTAAACAAGGCCATTCAGGCCGCGGCCGCCAGGGAAGCAGCGAGGAAAGCACGCGAATTAACCAGACGTAAAGGCGCGTTGAGCACCGCCAATCTCCCCGGTAAATTATGGGATTGCGCAAGCAAAGAAAAAGCCGCCACAGAAATATTCATCGTAGAGGGTGATTCAGCCGGCGGTTCTGCAAAAGCAGGAAGAGACAGAAATATCCAAGCGATTCTGCCGTTGAAAGGAAAAATTCTGAATGTGGAAAAAGCACGCATTGAAAAAATGCTGGGCCACGATGAAATCCGAACCATTATCAGCGCCTTGGGAACCGGTATCGGTACCGATGAATTCAATCTTGATAGATGCAGATACGGCAAGATAATACTGATGACAGATGCCGATATCGATGGGGCACACATTCGAACATTACTGCTCACATTCTTCTTCAGACAAATGTCGCAGTTATTTTTAGAAAACAAGATTTATATCGCTCAACCACCCTTATATGAAGTCAGAGTTAAAGGGCAGAAGAAATCTGAGTATATTCTCAGCGAAAATCAAATGCGTAAGCGGATGATTTCCCGGGGACTGGAAGGTACGGAACTTATAATCAGGGACAGCGGCTCAAAAAGCAAAAAGGTACAAACCGGACGCAGCCGCAGTACTAAAAGCAAAAAGACAGCTTCGAATGGAACCCGCGAGATTGCTGATAAGGAGCTGGCTGAGCTTGTGAAAACTCTGGCCGAAGCTGAACGCATCATAGCAGTCCTGGGCAGACGCGGTATCAATTTCACCGATTTTATCCGGGCTTATTATAGCCCATCTAAAGGCGGACTCCCACAGTTTCGCATCTGTACCGAAGGCCAGGAAGATATTTATTATAAAAGAGAAGAGTACGAAAAACAGGTCGATAAACTTAAGAAAAGAAATAAAAATTTAACAGAAGATGAGGAAGATTCAATTGTCGCCGAAGAGCTTCATGAAATCGACCGAATCAATCAAATTAACAAACAGCTAAAAAAACTGTTTAATCTGGATTTGAATGATTTTCTTCTAAAACCCTCCAGGGATGCTTCAGGTGAAGCTGCACCCACAAAGTTCAAACTGGTCAGGAACGATGATCAATACGAAATATCATCTTTAGGAGACGTCTGTGCGGGCATAAGGCAGTTAGGCGGTAAAGGTGTCGAGATAAAACGCTTCAAAGGTCTGGGCGAAATGAACGCCGAGCAGCTTTGGGAAACGACAATGAATCCTAAGACGCGCACCCTTCTGAGCGTTAAACTCGATGATGCAGGTGAGGCCGACAGATTATTCAGTATATTAATGGGCAGCAACGTAGAGAAACGGCGAAACTTCATCCAGGACCATGCTCTGGAAGTTCAGAATCTTGATGTTTAAAAAGTCCGCAATCAAATCTTAAAGAAAAACCCCCTACTGTTGAGGTGCAGGGGGTTAAAACAGGGGGTGTTAATTATTCTCGAATTATTCTGTAAACTATGTCACCGCCGTTACCTTCGGCTGCCCGATGATGATCTCGCCCGAGGTGCCCTTTCTACTCTGGAAGGGCGTACTCTACCTCTCCCCGGAGCAGAAGACAAAGAAGACGGCACACTTTGGGCACTCTCACCCAAAAGTGAATATGTAAGCACCTGAGTCTGCCGGCTGAATTGATTATAAGTCAGCTCATCATTTGCAAAAGCATCGATATCCGATTTTTTAGCACGAATAGTTAGAACCGTGGGTGATGAAATATCTGCACGAGCTCCTTCGGGTACAGTGGTTACAATCGCATCGCCGACTGTTTCATATACTCTCGTGACTACGGTATCCGACTGGATATTTCTTCCAACAACTGTAAGAATTACCGATTCATCCGCTTTAAGAGCCCGAATGTTTTTAGCATGTCTCAAGGCTTTAATGAGAGCCTCTTTAAGCTCCTCGACCTTCTCGGCATCATACTCTTCTACATCTGAACGGTCGGCTCGGCGTCTTCTTTCAATCTCCTGCGGCGCATAAATTTCCTGCGTCGCCTCTAACCAGACAGGGTCTGCATCTTCTTCTTCGGCTTTCTCCTCTTCCTGTTCTACGGGCGGCTGGACAAGAGGAAAATCCACTTTCATCAAAAACAACGCTCCATAACCTTCGAGATATATAGTTTTATTCGTGCCACCGCCGCGTCCAAAATTAAAAAAAGGATTGTACATATCCATACCACCGTACATAACCATATCAAATCCACGTTTTACCAATTGACCGAGTTTTTTATCGAATATCCGCGACATGATAGTCATATCTTCAGTTATCGAAGCAAGGTTTTCCAATCCCATCTCAGCAGTCGGTATCACCAGAACAGCCTCACCACTGCTGCCACGCAATGAAGGTACTCGTACCCTTGAAGTACCAGGGCCTATGGAAATGTTTGTTCTTGATATCTGCTGCGGCACAGCCTGACCAACTCCTTCGATGGGTACAACCTCTGTTCGCTTTTGTCCAGATTCCAGCCTTGACAGTTCATCCCGGAGCCTATTAATATCAGCTTCCATCTTCCTTCGTTCGGCCTCTTTAGACATTGGTTGAGTTCCACTGGCGACCTGGGCCGCTCCTACTGGGGCAACATCTACCTGTTCGCCATAAGAATCCTGCGCCATGGCCATATTCGTTACTATCAGGTTAACGATTACTAATACAATAGTTGTTCCGATTAACTTTTTCATTTATTGCTCCTTTCATTCAAGTCATTTGTATTTTCGAATTCACTTGGCACTAAATTGTCAGTTTGATTATAAGACAGTACTTGCATCAAAGCATTATTCCACTTGGCATTGTCCCGTAATCGATTTAATTCTAACTGTTCGATGGCCCCTGCAACCCATTGCCTGTCTTGCGCCTGAGCGGCATTGATGGAGACAATTAACTCTTTCAACAGTTGGTTGGTCATGGCGCTGGAAGCGGCCATAGTCTGTGAGGCATACTGACCCAAATCGCTTCGGTATTGTTGAGTGAGGTCGTCTTTAAGCCGAACATAACAATTCGTCAGGCCTAATTGCAGATACTGCTTCATTTCACCAAGAAGCTGCTCGCGAATAGCAGGTTCCATAGCAGCCTGAATCTGCGCTATATCCGGTTGTCGGGGAGTCGAAAGCCGCCCTGCCGCAAAACTTGCCACAATCAACAGCACCGCTGCGGCTGCGACTTTACTGAAACTGTTTGCAGCTTTGAGCCTTTCTATGAACCAATGTTGCTTATGGAGATTCACTGTGTTCGGCTGCTTCGAAGTTTCTGTTAACTTTCTAATGGTCTCATCAACCAGTTCCCGCGATGGGCCGGGCGGAACCTGCTGGTTCCTGAGGGTCTCTACAGATTTTTCAAAATCACTTTTATCTTCTTTCATAATACGACCTCACTTTTATTCTCTCGGTGACAATTCGAAAGAATCCCGAAGTTTCGCTCTGGCGCGGTGCAGCATCACACCGGCGGCATTTGTTGTAATACCCAGAGACTTGGCAATTTGCCGGTAACTCATATTATTTAGATATCGCAGGCAAAATACCTGCGCTTCCTGCGACGGCAATTCAGTTAGTAACTGGCGCAACCTGTCAGTTAACTCTTGTTGCTGCACCACTTGAACCGGGCCCGGATTTGTACTTGGCACAGCATTCCAGTCAGCTTCAACGGTACTGGCATTCGAGTACAAATGCCTCATTCTTCGGCGAAGCTGGTCTATTGCACGTGCAGTCGCCAGACGTACCAACAGCGCAGAAAAATTCCGTATTCGCTGACGCTGGGAAAGCTCAAGAGCACAAACAAACGTTTCCTGGAAACAGTCGGCGGCATCTGTGTGATTACCCAGCAGCCTATAGGCGGTTCGCCAGACATTCTGGCCGTGTTTATCGATAATTATCTGCCAGTCAACCACTTGGGTGCCTTATTAAAAACTTTCTTTTTTACCCCTATTTTAATCAAAATTTTAACGGGGCGGGCAAATTTGCTTTTCAAAAAGCCGCCGTTGTTATATTAGTCGCCCTGCTGGTTTATTTTATTACAAACATTTTAAGATATACGAGCCCCACTTCCAAATAAGCCAACAAACTATGAAAAAATATTTTATTTGTTTTTGTCGAAATTTTTTCTTGCAAAGCCTTTGAATGCGTGGCAAAATTGCAATATTCCAAGCCCTCATTGGCTTGCTTTTTGGTGGGACATTTTTTTGAGGGAGATCAGAATGACAAAAAAAGTCATAAGCAAAAAATTTGAAGCAGGAAGCTTGGTTTTTTGGCTCGATTTTATTTGGCTTTTTACATTTACTCTTCTTTTCTTTTGCACAACGTTACTTATCGGATGCAACAGGCAGAAAATTAACACAGCCAGTTCAACTCAGATAAAAAATGTACCTTCAGACCAGGAGAAGGCTGCCTTACTTAGGGAGCTCGACCGCAAATTCGAAAATCCTGATGTGCATTTCAAATTAGGTCAATTATACCAGGCCGACAAATTATGGATAAAAGCGGAATATCATTATAACGCGGCTCTGAGTTTTAATCCAACTCTCAGAGAGGCCCAGGCGGCAATGGTGAAGGTGTTTCTTGATAGTGGGGAAACCGCAAAAGCCAAAACTTATGCGGATATCTACATGAATCAGGTTGCCAGCGTAGCAGAAGGGTCTTTCCGTCTTGGATTTGCTTTCCAGAAGCAGCTCCTCGATGATTATGCAATGGCATGCTACCAGCAGGCTCTTTCTCTTGCACCGAATTCCGCCAAAGTTCACAGGCAGATTGGTTACTATTATCTGAGCAAGAAAGATAAAGTCAGGGCTGAAGAATACTTAAAGCGCAGTTTTCAACTTGACCCCCTGCAGCCGGAGGTCGCAGGAGAGTTAGGCCGGCTCGGTGTGGAAGTAAGAATACCCAAAAAAATCGAGAAGCAAGTGGAAAAGCTGGACAGGATAGCTGAAGAATCGCGCAGAGAAAAAGACAATTGATATGTTACGACGCCGGACTATGGTGGTGTCTGTATTAAAATGCAGGGGTATCTACTTAATATCAGTTGAAATTTAAAATATATAATTAAGGAAAAAAATCTGGTCTTTTTCATTGCCCCGTAGCGAACGGATGCGCTGCGGGGTTTTTTAATTTTCAATTTACAAGCAGATGTTTTCTGTTACTATGTAGCTTCAAAGTAAAATACGACGTAAATAACTGGTTGTGCTGCTAAATCCTGCAGAAAATTATTCTAATTACCAATAGGAGTTAATTATGACACGTCGGATAGTTTTTGTAATCATAGTAACTATTTTTATTTTCGCCCTTCCTGGATGCGGCAAAAAAAGTGACGTTACTACCCTGAAAATCGGACACTCACTTGATGTGGAACATCCGGTTCATAAAGCAATGATTTTTATGGGTGAAAAGCTTAAGGAAAAATCAGCCGGGAAAGTAATTTTACAGATATATCCCGGCGAGCAGTTCGGCTCCGAACGCGAAATGATAGAACAGGTCCAGATGAGCTCGCTCGATATGACGAAAGTTTCTACTTCACCTTTGGAGAGCTTTGTCCCTTCAATGAGTGTTTTCGGTGTACCATATCTGTTCAGAGATAGCGAACATCTTTGGAATGTGCTTGAGGGACCTGTCGGAAAGAAACTATTGCAGGCGGGCGAAAATAAAGGACTCAAGGGGCTTTGCTATTACGATGCCGGAAGCAGAAGCTTTTACACTAAGGCAAAGCAGATTCGCACCCCGGCGGACCTTGACGGAATGAAAATAAGAGTTCAGGAAAGCAAAACAGCAATGCAAATGATAGAAGCTTTAGGTGCATCTCCGACACCCATCGCCTGGGGTGAGCTGTACACTTCATTACAGCAGGGAGTTGTAGATGGAGCGGAAAACAATCCGCCAAGTTTCTATCGTTCCCGTCATTTCGAAGTCTGCAAATATTACAGCCTGGACGAGCACACAATGGTTCCCGACATAATTATTATTAATATTGGAACATGGAACAAACTACCTGAAGATGTCCGGAAAATGGTGCAGGAAGCGGCTGACGAATCTTCAGTTTACCAAAGGAAACTCTGGAAAGAAGCCACAGTAAACGCCCTTGAAAAGGTACAGGCACAGGGCGTCACGGTGTATCATCCCGACAAAACAGCCTTCAGGCGGAAAGTCAGAAAGATGCACGAATCCTACGAAGACACAGAAATCGGCGAACTGATTGAGGAAATTAATAAGGTACAGTAGTTATGCTCAGTGTCATCCTTAAATTGAAATCAGGGCTCATTAAGGGCCTTGAATTAATAGTTATTTTAGTCATGCTTTCCTTGGTACTCGACGTGATATGGGGGGTTTTTACGAGATACGTTTTAGGGCATCAAAGTCCCTGGACCGAAGAGCTGGCAAAAATGCTTTTAATATGGGTTGCGTTACTCGGTGCGAGTATAGGTTTCATTAAAAACAGCCATTTGGGAGTAGACTTTTTTGTTAATAAATTAAACGAAAAATGGAAAACAATAGGCCAGTTAATAGTATATATGCTCATTTCTGTTTTTGCGGCTGTCGTCTTAATATACGGCGGTTACAGGCTTGTTTCTTTAACACTTACGACGTCTCAGCCTTCTCCCGCATTGCACATTGAAATGGGTTATGTCTATCTCGCCTTGCCCATCAGCGGATTTTTCATTGTAATTTTCTCCATCGAAATGATGGTCGAAAAAATAAGCTTATTACGAAAGAAATAGAACAAAAACTTAAAAGGACTATTTATAATGGATTGGCCGGTAATCATTCTTACGGTTAGTTTCATTCTTTTTCTTTTAATAAATGTGCCGATTGCTGTAAGTATCGGGCTTTCCACACTTCTGACCATTCTGTACGTAATGGGTTCGGTTGACGGTGCCGCGAAGATTATCGCCCAGCGGATGGCCACCGGTATCGATTCCTTTTCACTGCTTGCTATACCATTTTTTATTTTAGCCGGCTTGTTTATGGGAAGAGGAGGAATTGCGCGCAGGCTTATCGAATTCGCCGGTGCTCTCGTAGGCCGATTCAGAGGTGGACTGGCATACGTAAACGTCTTAACCTGCATGCTTTTCGGCTCCATCTCCGGCTCAGCCGTTGCCGCAGTATCGGCGGTAGGCGGCTTTATGATTCCGGAGATGAATAAGAAAGGCTATCATAAAGATTTTAATGTGGCCGTCTCGACAACTGCTGCAACTACCGGTCTTATGATTCCCCCCAGTAATATAATGATTGTTTACGCTTTAGTCTCCGGCGGAGTATCCATTTTAGCTATGTTTATGGCGGGTATCCTTCCCGGGATAGTGTTTGGTTTGTTACTAATGTTAGTCAGTGGCATTATCAGCAGAAAAAGAAATTACGGCGCCGGTGATAAAGCCGGTCTGATGCAAATCCTCAGAGCATTCAGGCGTGCAATCCTGAGCTTACTGCTTATTGTCATTGTTTTGGGCGGTATCTTAAAAGGAATTTTCACGGCCACCGAAGCCGCAGCTATCGCAGTTGTTTACGCATTCATTCTGGCGGTTGTGATATATAAAGAAGTTAAAATCAAACAAATACCGGAAATCATGTTGCAGTGCGGAATTACCACTGCAGTTGTGATGCTTCTTATCGCAACTTCAGCAGGCATGTCATGGATAATGACTTACCAAAACATCCCTCAGGACGTCAGCGCGGCATTGTTGTCCATCTCCGACAATAAAATAGTTATCTTTCTGATTATCAACATCCTGCTCTTGTTCGTGGGGACATTTATGGACATGACACCGGCTGTACTTATTTTTACCCCCATTTTCCTGCCCGTAGCTCAGCAGCTTGGTGTGCATCCGGTTCATTTTGGAATGATAATGATCGCCAATCTTTGTATAGGGCTGTGTACCCCCCCGGTTGGTACATGTTTGTTCGTAGGCTGTGGCGTCGGTAAAACAACGATAGTAAATGTCACGCGGCCCCTTATTCCATTTTTCGCCGCTATGATAGCCGCCCTGATGCTGGTAACGTATATTCCGCAGATTTCCCTGCTTATTCCTAAACTACTAAAACTTATCTAATGCCGCAGTAGATTATTTCGTACCTTGTAGCTGTGTGAGCTGACGACTAATTAAAAAATTATAACTGGAGAATTGATTTATGATATTAGGAAAGTATTCTTTCGGAATTGGCGACAGGTTCTGCCATCAGGGAAAGGCTCAATTAGCTGCTCTGATAAAAGCAAAAGAGCATGGGCTTAATATCACCCCTGTCTGGAACAAATCGAACAGAGAGCACACCATCATAGGAACAAATCCCTCTGATACACGCCAAGAAGCCGACAATGCTATTGCCGCCGCCGGCTGGAACGAACCTTATTTTGTAGATGCCGACCATATAGGGCTGAATAACGTCGATGGATTCATCGAATCCAGCGACTTCTTCACACTCGATGTCGCTGATTATATCGGTCAAACAATCGATGAAACCGAGATAGATTCCTTTGTACAAAAGTACAAAAA
>JASFVS010000288.1:0-4256 GCA_050049715.1 Phycisphaerales bacterium | reverse complement strand
AGCCCGACAAATATTGGGCACCTGGTTCGAAATGAAGTTAAGAGTTGCGTTGCTCTGTCAGGCAAAGAAATCGCCTTTAACTTTTGTGGAATTAAAATGGGAAAAGGTCAGGCGAGCCGTCTTTTGGCAGTTGCTGCTGACGGTCAAAAAATAGCTCAGCTTGCCGATGCGTGCAGTCGGGCAGGTCTTAATGCCGAAGTGATTGAGCCGCCACTACTCGCATATGTAAGAGCACTTCACGCTAACAAAATAGAAGGCAAATTTGATACTAATGTACTTGTTGCTATATTGCGAGATGACGTATTAACACTCTGCGTATTCAGAAGACAGACCTTGGATTTTGTGGGAACAAGGGATGTTAATAAAGACAAAGCAGAGTCTGACGAACTCTGTCATTGGCTTGTTGAAGAAATTAACTCGATTATTCGATTTTATGATGTAGAAGCCACAGACAAATTTGAAAAGTGGAACGTTACAGTCATTGCGGATTCTGCGTTATTGCCTGATAATGCCGAGCAATCTCTGGGGGCTGGAATCACAAATGCCAGCTTGGAGGTCAGAACTTCCGAAACGGCTTGCCGGGACACTCTCGTTGTTCAAGGCAGTGGTGCTGAAAATACTTCAGTAGTCGCTATTGGCCTGGCGATGAGGTTTTTAAATGTAAATAGTATTGGTTTAAAAATAGACCTGCTTCCTCCGGAATCTGCTGAGGTTAAATCTACCAAAAGGCATCTTCTTGTAACAGCTAATATTATTGGGATTATCCTGGTACTTATGGCATTGGTCGCAGGTGGTTTGGGTCTGATGGCAAAAAGTGTGAACCAAGCCATTACCAATAAAAAACAAACAGGGCTGTCACAAAACACATATTCCTTCATCAGAGAGTTGGAGTCATTAGACAGGCAAATCGGCTCATTATCAAGAATACCGGTACAGTTAAAAGATATTTTGAATTCTCGCTATGACGTAGGCTGGGCCGAAATTCTGGAAAATGTTAGAAAGCTGACACCCAGAACCTTACGAATAACCAGTCTTTATCACAACGGTGATAACAAGATGAAACTGGAAGGTCATGCACTATCATATGAAGCTGTTCATTTGTTTGTGAAGATGCTGGACAAATCAGATTACATAAGCTCCGTATCTCTAACTGAAACAGTAAAAAAAGAGGAAGTGGGTGGGTTGGTTGTATATACGATTGATTGTTCGCTGGCTCAGGGAAAGAAGAGTGGCTGATGTTAATTAACAATTTTGCTAAATTGAGTCGTACATCAAAGAACGCTTTTTCAGCGTCTTTGATTGTTATCGCAGTGTTGGCGATATACAACTGGGTGATTGTCCCGCGCACGACATACTTGTTGGCAGCACAGCAGTATGAGTCTGTTATGGATAGTGTTATAAAGAAAAATAAAACTATCAGCAGCAGAGTTAAGGTCAAGAGAAAGGAGTTGCAGGAATTGCGTGAACAGTCTTCTCAGCTTTACAGCACACTGTTTTCACCCGACAAGGCTGGAGAGTTTTTCAGTGATTTACAGGCTATTTCCGAAGAAACAGGCTGTATAGTTTATTCTGTTAATCTGGTGACCAATAAACAAAATCCTAAGAAGGATGGGCAATTGCGAGATAACTTGGGTTTAGAAACTAAAAGTGCTGTCCTGAGTGTAGTTGGTGTATATAAGAATATAACTAAATTAATTGAAAGACTGCAATCGAGAACACAAAAAGTCTGGATCGACTCAATAAATTTACGCGCTCTCCGACAAAATTCTGATCGACTCAGGTGTGATATAACTATTACAATTTGTATAATCACGGATGAGGAGGAAGCCTAATGAATAAACTAAAATGTGTAAAAGCAATTCTCTGCGGTATCATCATGGTTTTTAGTATATGCTTTAGTCTGACAGATTCTCAACTGGTATTTGGGGCGGGAAGCGGGGCGACGGCTGTTGGTCGTGATAATCCCTTTGCAGAGATTCCCCGAGCTGCACAACCTGTCTCGCCGGTAACATTCAGCTCTTCATCTGAAGGAGAAGTACCGGAGTTGTTTGTTGAATCTGTAAAGCTAAAGTTCCTTAATGCTGGAACTCTTTGTGCCACAATCGAAGGCATGTCTTCTCCATACGGTAGCGTTTCCGCTGATCCGAAAAGTAATTCTTTAATCATCTGCGACACTAAAGAGACTCTGGCGATAATAATGGCAAAGTTGAACAAAATCGATACAATTACAGAACAAACCTTGTTTATCGAGACACAAACCTTGAAGTTCCTCAAGGCCGACAATCTCAAAACGTCTCTGGAAGGCATGTTATCCCAGTATGGAAGCATACAAGTTGACAGCAGCTCGAACTCGCTGATTATCTGTGATACTCAGGAAAATGTTGATAAAATAATTGCTGAAATTAAGAAGGCCGACAAAACCCCGCAGCAGATTATGGTGGAAGTGGTTATTGTCGATGTACAACTGGAAGATGACACCGAGGTAGGAGTCAACTGGGACCTCCTCTCGACTAAAGAGTATGATTATATATACAGACAAAACTTTACAACACCAACACGCCTTGGTACGACGGCTGAGAATGAGAGCACTATAGCAAATGCTACGGCCTTTAATACAACCGGTACCGGGTCCAACTTTAGCATTATAAGCGGTACGATTCGCAATGTTGTAGCTGTGCTCCAGGAGAAAAAGGATGTTGAGATTATCGCCAGTCCGAGAGTTATGGTCGTTAGCGGTAAGGCCGCCTCAATCGAATCCGTAACGGAAATTCCGTATAATGAGATAACTAATACATCTCAGGGCGGCAGTATGTCTTCGACCGAGTTCAAGAAGGTTGGAGTCAAATTGGATGTAACCGCAAAGCTGACCGATGACAATCTTATTTTCCTCTCGGTAGATTCGGAACAGAGCGTTACTGTGGGAGAAAGCTCAACTAATATCCCTATAATCGATACGAGAAAAACAACGAGCGAACTGTTGCTTAATGACGGACAGCTTGTTGTAATAGGTGGGCTCAGGCGAAAAGAAATAACCAAAGAGACAGACCAGGTGCCGATTCTTGGTGATATCCCTCTGCTTGGTTTTCTGTTCAAACATACTCATGATGTGGTTAAAAATACCGAGCTGATTGTGTTCCTCTCACCACATGTTTACAAGGAGGACGAGCCAATTCCCGAAGACGCAATGGAAAAATACAGAGAAATTAAGGACAGGCCCATGCCGTCGTTGGACAAGACCAAAAAAGATAAGGATAAACCGGTGTCTTCATCAGAAAATGGCATAGAAAATGGGAACGAACCAGTGCCTTCATTAGAAAAAGTTGAGGACGCTGAAGAAAAAATAATACAGGAAAGCATAAAATCTCCACAGGAAAATCAAGATGTCACTGACGGGCTATCATCGATGGTGACTTTGTGTGAGGAATTTCTAAGTCCAAACATGTAAAAAAACCCACAATTTAGTTAAATTAGCGAATTCTGACGTAAACTTGGAAGAAATTGACGGCAAATCTGAAATTCCCAATCAACATTTTCCGCTTTAGATACGCCATTATAGATGAAGTCATTGTCTGTTTTTTATTAAAATCACCAAAAAAAGCTTGCTTTTTTTATAATAATCAGTTATTATCGGAAGTTGTGCTCGGTGGTGTAGTTGAGCTAATATAGTGGGGAATCCCATGTGTATGGGACATTACAGTTTTTCTTCTTTCGCAAAATGAGGGAAAGGACTGAGGAGTGGCAAGTCTTAAATAGTCAAAGTATAGTACTCATCGCGTAAGAAGGCAGTTCGAAAGGAGAAGGTGATTATGAAAAAGACACATTTCTACGCAGTTATTCTTGGTATATTTTTAGTTATGATTGGAGTCCGGCCGGCCTTTGCTGCTACATGGGTCATTGGCCCGGACCAGGATCCTCCTGTGATGCCCCCAGGAACGATCGGAACATGGAACGAAGATGCAAGAACATTTACTCTCGCTGGTGACACACCACTTGGTGATAACATAGAGATAATCGATAACGGCATCACTCTCGATGGTGACGGACATACGGTCAAGGGTACGGATGTTCTGAATTCAAAAGGTATTTCGCTCGAGCATAGTAGATACATAACGGTTAAGAATCTGACAATCGAAGGATTTACGACGGGAATCCGTCTATATAATTACCACAGTGTTAATGAAGACATGCGGAAAGGCCACAATACCATTATAGACAACACAATCAGTTCGTGTAATACGGGAATAAGCGTCGGCGCT